>SKJD01000277.1 GCA_007116095.1 Candidatus Hydrogenedentota bacterium | reverse complement strand
TCGTTCAGGACGGTACATGTGGGTTGGCGACCGGCTTGAGCGTGTGGGGCATACGGGAAAGTCCGTGTTCCAACAGGCGAATCATCACTTGCTGCTGGCTCAGTCCCTCACCAAGCGCGGCCAGTCCGATTGCTTCATAGGTGTCGCGGGGCAAGCGGAGCGACACACAAACCTGTTCCACCTCCAGGGATTCCTCCAGACACACCTGTTCCACCGAATCCTGTGCATCTTCACTGCGCCGCCCCGGAGAAGCTTCGCAATGCACGGCTACAATCGCGTTGCCGATGCGGTATTCCTCCCTGATGTGCTTCGGCACAACCCGGGTCGATGCATTGTCGTCCTGTAATTTCTCTGCAACCTGGTTTGTCCGCTGCAAGGTGTTTCCCTCTCCCAATGCTTCCGTGCGTTTCCCGATACCCCTGGCCAAACCGGCGTAAATGCTCATCCCAGCCCGGTATGGCATTTCGGATTTTAGGCACTAATCCCTTATTTCTGCCAAGAATATATCAAGACTCGTCAACATATACTCCCAAGCGCCTTTTTTATTTCAACGCCACAAAAATCTCTTGGCAAAACCCGCAGGCTGTGCTACAATACACACAGATGAAGGGGATACGGCAATTATTTCTTGCCAAAGCCTGTAACGTTTCGTACTATTTTGGGGTCTACTTTATATAAGAGCCGAGACAACGCCAACCCTGTAATCAGGCAAAAAATCCATTGCGTTGTCGGCAATACTAATTTTACGTAACATGCGCAAGCACAGCGAAAATCAGGGAGCATAGCAACAACAATCTTCTCGTGCATCCATACAGTTCATCGCTCCAGCAATTCTGGCGAACGCCAGATAGGGTGTGGGGCCGATTTGAATATCGAACACCACAATGCTGTCCATTATTTACAGGCCCAGCGGCCTTGGCGGGACACGGGTGGTGTTTTGTGTTTTTCGGGCAAAATCGATATACTCGGTTGCAGGGCTGCAATGCAAATATTCAAGACTAAGTCGCTACTTTTGAAGGGCTTAAGGAGGGATGCAAGAACTTGTAAAATCAATAATAATTGACAATCCAAAAAAGGCGGTGCTATCATTGCGGGCTACCAAAGCTGCACGAATTAATGGAGGTTAAATACGCCATGAAGATAAAAATCACCGGACGGCACATGGAATTGACCGATGCCCTGCGCTCCTACGTGGAACATGCCTTGTCCAAGCTGGAGGCGCACTTTGACAAAGTGCTACTGGCTGATGTGGTGCTTGAAGTGCAGAAGCTACAGCAGATTGCCGAAATCAATCTGAACGTGAATGGCATGCGCATTCACAGCAAAGAAGCCACCGAGGACATGTACGCCTCTGTTGATACAGCTATTGACAAGCTGGAGAAACAGATTCGCAAGTTCAAGGGGCGGATCAAGCGGCACAAGCCCCGCATAGTGGAACAGGAACGCGACTACCAGCATGCGATCCTTTCTATTTCTCCGGACAATGGCACGGCCAACCACCCCCAGGAAGAGGAGGCGTATGCCCACGAAGTGGTGAAGCGCGAGCAACTGCCCATGACCCCGTTGAACGTGGACGAAGCCCTCATGCAATTGCAGTTGCTGGGCGATCAGAGCTTTTTGGTGTTTTCCAATGCCGACACCTCCAAGGTGAATGTGTTGTACGCCCGGAACGATGGCACCTATGGCCTGATTGAACCCCAGTTTTAATTTTGGACGGCATAGGCTGTGTCGTACAACGAGACGACACAGCCTATGCCGTATAGCAAGCATATGGCATCGCTGCGTATCCGATATCCGATGGATGCGCACAACGGATTGAGGTGTAATGGATACCCAGGACCTGCCGGTCAACCGCAAGACATATATCGAAGTATCGCGCCTGATGGAATTCATGTCGCGGGACTTGGAGCTGGAAGCCATGGCGGGATTCCAGGGAATCGACCGACCAGTCTATTCCTCGGATATCAACCGACCAGGCCTGGCCATTGGCGGTTACCTGGAGTACTTTGCAAATGACCGAATACAGATTCTAGGCAACACCGAAATCCACTACATGGAGAAGCTGAACACGGCGACCTTGTCCCAGCGCCTAGACAGCATGTTTTCTTTCGAGATTCCCGCATTTCTCCTATCCCGACACCTTACCCCACAGAATATATTTCTGGACATGTGCAACCAGCGCGGGGTGCCTGTCCTCCAGTCTTCACGAAGCACCGACGAGGTCATCAGCCGCATCATTCTCTTTCTAACCGAGGAGTTCTCCCCGGAGACGGTGATTCACGCCACCGCCGTCGACTGTTATGGCGTGGGCTGTCTGATTGTCGGCTCACCCGGGGTCGGTAAAAGTGAAACCGCCCTGGAATTGATCGAGCGTGGGCACCGTCTGGTGGCGGACGATGTGGTGGCCTTGAAACGTCACCGGGAGGACCACCTCTTCGCCGAAACCAACGAGATGATCGAGCACCATATGGAGATACGGGGGGTCGGCATCATCGACGTAAAGGCGGTCTTCGGCGCCGGCCGGGTGCGCAACCGTAAAACCATCGGATTGATTGTCGAGCTGGAAGAGTGGAACGAGGGAGCCAACTACGATCGCACCGGTTTGATCGAAGAATACATAGAAATCCTGGGGGTGCGTATTCCCTATCTGCGTATCCCCGTGCGCCCGGGCCGGAATATGGCCATCATTATTGAAGTGGCTTCGTTGAACCACCGTCTCAAGGAAATGGGGATGAATCCCGCTGAACAATTCAATGAGCGACTTCTGCATATAATGCACGGCAACAACCGTCCAACCTAAACCCCGACGCTGAATGCGCGGATAGGGATTGTCGGCGCGAGGCCACACCCGAGCGCGCTGCCGCAACGTGTGGCCTCCCTTTCAGCCCCACAATTTACCCAGACAACTTCAGCTAAAAAACGTCTTTACGGCATGCCTGCGCACACCCCGCTCAAGCAGCGCACAGTCTTGAGAGCAAATCAGGGTATAATGCCCTATACCTATGCGGCGTAATCGGGCGAAGAAAGCTTGCTTACTCTGCATATACACAACTTAGTAGGGTCTGTTAATTAAGTCGATTTTTCAGGAATTTTGGACAAACACCATTCATTCAGTGGCAACATGTTTCTTCAAATAGCCATAGGGTTCGGCATTGCCGTTGTGGTTGACTATCTACTTTACACGACATTACGACTAACCCCGGCAGAGGTTACGGATGAATACCCCGGGCTAATCATCCGTGACCGCTCCGCGGTCGGGCGGTTGTATGTCCGTGGGCGATGAACGACTAAAAGGATTTAACACGTCCTTGAAAATCTTTATTTATAGTTATGTGATTAAGCCACAACTGACAAACACTTTATCAACAAACCCAGTACCGGGAAGTATACAGCACCAATGAAACAGATTAATCTGATATTCGGTTGCCACGGTCATCAACCCGTCGGCAATTTTGATTTTGTATTCCAGGAAGCCTACGAAAAATCCTACAAACCCTTTATCGATGTGCTGGAACGCTTTCCGGCCATACACGTAACCCTGCACTATACCGGACCGTTGCTGGACTGGTTCGAGGCGCACGCGCCTGATTTCCTGCAACGCCTGGCGGCCCTGGTGGAACGGGGTCAGGTAGAAATCATGGGCGGGGGTTACTATGAACCGTTGCTCTGCGCTATTCCTGAACGCGACGCTATAGCCCAAATCCAGCGCATGCACGATTTCTGTGAACGGCATTTCGGGGCGCGCCCCAGGGGCATGTGGCTCACAGAGCGTGTCTGGGAACCCCAAATGGCCGGTACCCTCGCGAAGGCAGGCGTGGAATATACGGCCCTGGACGACACCCATTTTCTGTGTTCGGGATTCATGCGCGATGAACTTTTCGGCTATTACATGACCGAACATGAAGGGCATACGCTCAAGATTTTCCCGATTCAGGAACGCCTGCGCTATCTCATTCCGTTCCATGGCGTGGAGGAGTCCATCGAGTTCCTGCGGGAACATGCGACTGAAGACGGGCTACGCTGTGCGGTCATCCATGACGATAGCGAGAAGTTCGGAATCTGGCCCGGCACCTACAACAGCGTGTACAAGGAACGTTGGTTGGAACGCTTTTTCCAGGCCCTGACCGACAACCAGGACTGGCTGCATGCCCTGACCTACAGCGAATACCTTGAACGGGCCCGCGCCCTGGGCCGCACCTACATCACCTGCGCCTCGTATGTCGAAATGATGGAGTGGGCGCTCCCCACACCAGTACAACGCAAATTGCATGGGCTGGTACAAGGCCTCAAAGAAAACCCGGACTATTTCCAGGAAATCGAGCCGTTTATTCGCGGCGGTTTCTGGCGCAGTTTTCTGGCAAAATACGAGGAATCAAACAACCTGCAAAAGCGCATGCTGCAAGTCAGCAACCGCTTGGCAAGCCTCCGGAAAACCCACGGCGCAGCGGAAACCTTGGCGCAGGCGGAAAAGCTGTTGCATGAAGCCCAGTGTAATTGCGCCTACTGGCATGGGGTCTTCGGGGGCTTGTACCTGAACCACCTGCGTACAGCGCTCTATGAAAAGATGATTGCGGCCGACGTTCTGCTGGATTCGCTGGAATATGAAGCCGACACCCCCTGGATTCATTGTGAAACACGCGACTTCGACGGGGACGGCAATCCCGAGGGCTTGTTAAGCAACCGCAAGATGGCATTATTTGTCGATCCGCTGGATGGCGGTACGCTGTTTGAGTTGGACTTCAAACCCCAGCCCTTTAACCTGTTGAATACCTTGACACGCCGCGAGGAACCCTACCACGACAGCCTGCGCAGTGGGCATGCCCAGGTCGGGGAAGCCGCCGAAGGCAATCAGAGCATTCACGAGATAGTACGCGTCAAGGAAGCGGGGTTGGTGAGTCACCTGCTGTACGACAGCTATCGCCGCAGCTCGCTGCGTGATCATTTCCTGGGCCTGGAAGTCAGTCCCGAGGCGCTGTGGTCGAACACCTACGAGTCACTGGGCGATTTTGCAACGGGCGCCTATCACATGGAATGCGCCGAAGACGCCCTGTCCTTGCACCGCGAAGGCACGGTATATACCCCCGAAGCACAGCAGTTCTCCATACACAAAACCCTGCGCCTGGATCCGGATACGGCGATTGTTGATATTGCCTACCACATAACGCACCGGGAAGGAAGCGCCTGCACTGTGCGTTTTGGTATAGAGTGGGTCATCAACATGCTAACGGGTTCGGCTCCGGATCGTTATTACCGCTCGGACAACAAGGACCTGAAAAGGCTTCAACTGGGCGCTAAAACCACCTTTAGCGGTCTGGCGCACCTGGCGCTCTGTGACGGCTGGATGCAACTGGAATTCAGCCTGGGACTCTCGCTACCTGCGGATATATTGTGCTATCCCATTGAGACCATCAGCCAGTCCGAAGGCGGCCAGGAGCGGGTTTATCAGGGTAGTGTCGTGACGCCAACCTGGATTCTGGAAAGCCAACCGGGACAGACCCACGAGTTGCGCCTGAGCGCTTCCGTGCAC
Organism: Candidatus Hydrogenedentota bacterium; assembly: GCA_007116095.1. GTDB lineage: Bacteria > Hydrogenedentota > Hydrogenedentia > Hydrogenedentales > SCBR16-9 > SCBR16-9. The sequence goes on along the minus strand of SKJD01000277.1, from coordinate 1,857 downwards.
CAGATGCCCCAGGAATGACCTCAACGACTAGACGGTAACCCCGCACGTCGAATTTTACGTTAGTTCCGCGAGCGGCTACGTTGCACTTCTTGCCGTATACGCCTGCTTTCACGTATTATGTTAGCGCTCAAGTTACCGCTGTTAAGGACTACATAGCCCTAGCTTTCAATAATTTTCTAAAAATTCACACAAAATCAATTTAATTTCCGGCAATAATTCCCTCGTACGGGAAATTCCCGCCAACATGGGTTGTCCAGGACAGTTCTGGCAGCTAGCTATAAATCTTTAATTACGTCGAATGACGCCGAATATGGCGGTGTAACATGCAAAACAAGACCACTAACCAATACGCATTACACTATTGACTAACAATCCATCATTGGATACAAATAAGGAGCTATGCAAGGATGGCAGAGGGTTCCCACGAAGTTACCGAAGAATTGACGGTGAGCAATCGGCTGGGCATTCATGCCCGTCCTGCGGCAGCCATAGTTCAGCGTGTATTGGCCTTTGATTCCGAAGTGTATTTTAATCTCAACGGGAATCGCGTCAACGCCAAGAGCATTATGGGCCTGTTGACCCTGGCAGCCACACGCGGCAGCCGGCTTATCGTGCAATGCAAAGGACAAGACGCGGAAGAGGCCATGCACGCAGTCAAAGAGCTGTTTACGTCCGGATTTGGGGAGGAATAGCCCGTTTTGGAGAAAACTTACCAAGGGATAGGCGTATCTCCCGGTATCGCCATTGCATCGGCGCTGGTGTTTGATCTGTCTCCCTGTGATGTGCCCGAATACAGCATCAACAACCCCCAAAAAGAGATGAAGCGTCTGGAGCAGGCTATTGCGCGCTCCCGGGACGATCTCAATACGCTGTACAACGCCACCCGGAAAGAGCTTGGCGAAGAACACGCGAATATCTTCCAGGCCCACCTGATGATTTTGGAAGACGTCACCCTGCTGGAAGAAATACAGACCCAGTTGGAGGCGGACCGAAAGAATGTGGAATATGTGCTGGTGCAGCTTTGCCAGCGCTACAAGCGTATCTTCGGGAACCTGGAGGACCCGACGTTCCGGGAACGCACGGTGGACCTGGTAGATGTCGTGGACCGCATTAATCGGCATCTGCTGCATTGTGATCACCCGGACCTGCGTAACCTCGCCGGGTCCTGCATCATCGTTACACATGATTTATCGCCCTCGGACACAGCCATTATCGACCTGAACCATGTTCAGGGCATCGTCCTGGACTCCGGCAGCATCACCTCCCATACCTCTATACTGGCCCGCGCCCTGGAAGTGCCCGCAGTGATGGGGCTGGGCGATTTCAGCAGCCATATCGCTACAGGCGGCGAGCTTATCATAGACGGGACGACGGGCAAGGTCATTGCCGATCCCACCCCCGAAACCAAAACCCGTTATAAGTCTGCACGCCAAACACTGGCGGTGGAGCGGGCCAACCTCATGGAAGAGGTGCGCCACGGAGGTCCCTGGAAGACGCTGGACGGCGCGCGCATCATTACCCAGGCGAATGTTGAGCTGCCGCTGGAAATTCAACACTGTAAGGATATGATGGCCGAGGGTATCGGGTTATATCGCACCGAGTACCTGTTTTTGAACCGAAACACCCTGCCAACCGAAACGGAGCAATACAACGCCTACACAAAGGCGGTACAGGCCTTTGCGCCGCAAACGGTCATTTTGCGCAGCATGGATATTGGCGGGGACAAGTTCGTCTCGCATTTACAGCTTTCCAAGGAAGACAATCCGCAGCTCGGATTGCGGGCTGTGCGCTTCTGCCTGGCCCAACCCGATATCTTCAAGGCGCAATTGCGCGCGATGTACCGGGCGGCGGTGCATG
>SKJD01000203.1 GCA_007116095.1 Candidatus Hydrogenedentota bacterium | reverse complement strand
TCAAGCCCAGCAGGTTTTCCGTGTCGGCCAACTCCGCGATCAGTTCCGGGGGAAACTTAAAATACTGTCGGCCATCGTCCCGACGAAACCAGTCACGTCCTTTGTCATCCAGAAAAGATTCTATCCAGTTGGCCGATTCCAGGTTAATTATCCAGTGCAGGCCATGCTCCTGGCAAAAAGCCTCCATGTCGCGAATATAATGCGCGGCCATCGCCATGCGCGGCGTATCTTCGAAGCCGGGGATATTCAGGTCAATACCCTGTTCCTCATGGTAGCGGAGCAACTGTTCCTGAGTGCCCCAGCGACCGGCTGGCGGCAGGAAGTGTGAAACCCAAAGATCAAAGCCTAATTCCGAAAACATCTCCGCGGCCCAGGGAAAATCCCGCACCGAGAACGGTCCACCAGCGTCGTCCACGCCAAAGCGTAGCGGCCATACTTTTTCTTCTGCCTCCGTAACGCTCTCCCCCATTACCGCTGAGACGGCCATTACGCCACAGAGCAATCCGATGAGTAACTGGGAAAAACGACCTAGCAACGGCGTAGTTTGGATACTCATACTGTAATCCTCCTCGTTATCATTATACATAGCCCCAACCTCCAGCCCCGTCAGGCTGTATTACTCGCCATTGGCCGCCACCCGGATATCATTCAGCAAGGTCAACATGGACTGGGCGAGTTTGTTGCACTCGTCATAGATGCGCACACCATCGCCCTTGCGCAGTCGAATGAAGAGCTTGTTCATATCCCGGGTCAGGGGCAACACCTTGCGCCCCCAGGTGTGTGCTTCGTCCTTGCGTCCGGCTCCAAAAAGCCGACACAAAGTGTCTTCACAACCGCAGAGGGCGGCGCTGGCCTGAATGAGTTTGCTACGGGGTTCCATGAGCGGCGGCGCCTGATAGATGATACTAAGCAGGAGGTCCCGGGCTTCCCGCAGCCGCACCAGATCCTCCAGGGGGGAAGCCATACCAACCTGTTTCAGCAAGCTCTGTACGGGGTGAATGTTCAGGTTGTAACGCCGCGCCAGTCCCAGGTTAAACGCCACCTGCCGGTGATCGTTGTCCATAAGTTTTTCGATCATCATGTCCCGCAGGTTTTCACAGACCTCCGGCTGGCCGACGAGGATCACTTCGCCCTGGCCCGGGAACATCTCCAGGTGGCGCTGCCAGGCCATGGGCAACCAGTTGCGGTTGCGCACGAAATCGGTGATGTCATAAATCGCCAAATCCTTGGGGAAGTTACTCGGCACCCGAATGTTTACCGAAGTCATCTCGCGAACATCGTTGCTGATAACATAAATCAGGTGGTACCCTTCGCCTGCCAGCCACTGCCATTCCAGGGGCGGCAAATCCGCCGGACGCAGGGAATTGGGGTGCTCTTCCCAGGTGAACTCAAATTCCAGTTCACAATCGTTCACCGGCCGGGCATTGAGAAAGAGCGGCGCCATTGCATTGAAGCGCTCCATTCGATGGGCCAGCTCCGCCCAGGTGTCGCTGAAAGCGAGGTAGGGACCGGTGAGTGTACGCTGCACGCTGCCCCGCAGCCAGATTGGTTCGTTGTGGTAGCTGTTGGCAAACCAGCCCCGCACCCCCTGCGAAAGGGCCAGGTTCAGCATGAGCCGGATTTCCGGGCAGGTGCTCCAGCGCGGAGCATCTGTCGCGTAGACATGCGTGGGCACCGACAACCAGAAGTGCTGGCCTTTGCTCAGCGGATAATGGCTGCGCGTGAGCTTGCCGATCTCCCAAGCCGCATGTGACTTGGTGTGGCTGATGCCTGTGGCCGCCAAATACGGCGAGAAGAGCGGATAACCGTTCGGGTCCTGCATCATCGCTACGAGCGGATGGTTCGGGTCCGCTTCTTCAATGAGGCTGCGCGCCTTGAGGTGCATATCAAAGAGATTGTCGCCCGGGTCATGGTGAATGCTCCAGCCCAGGATGGCCTGCGAGTCGGCATAGGGTTCGATATACTCCGCCACAAGCTTTCGGCCCTGGGCCTCAAAATGCGCCTGGGACCAGTCATGTATGGCCAGGATACGCAGGCCGTAGGAGCCGGCCAGCCCCAGAATTTCCCGCCACTCGGTGGGACTTAGCGCACTCATCTCCTCCAGCGCCACCGTGTTGTGGTGGTGTCGTGCGACATCCTCCAGGGCAAAGCGCCAGTAATCACGGAACGGCATCTCCATCATTTCCGCCAGGCGCTTGCCGACGCCCGCTTTCATGAAGACGCCCAAGGGGAAAAACTCATCCAGCAGGGGGTAATGCTTCGGCGCGCCGATTTGCTCCAACGTGCGGGCATGCTTGTCCAGGGCCTCTTGCTCCCCAGGGCTCATCGCGCGGAAACGAATGGACTGTATTTCAATCGACTCTGTCGAGCGGGTGATGCCATAAAGACGCAGGGCTATGTGATCAATGGTGCGGGGAAAGCCGAAATGGGGAATCCGGCGCGCAATGGTGCGCCATTCCTGCGTCGGCTGTAGTCCGTCGAAGTGGAACCCCCCGTGGTAATGCAGCAGCCAGGCAGGCCGGGCGTTGGCGGTGCGACATCGGTAGGTCAGCTCCACGATGGGGTAGCGCTGCACATCCACCGGCAGGCGATCATCCTTCCACTGGGCACAGGACAAGGCCACCCAATAGCGCGGGTCCTCGGGGTCCAGGTTGTCGATGCCGGCGAAATGCTCGAATTGACCCCGCAGCAAGACACCCTCCTCCGTACGCTCACGATAGGAGGGTATGTTTTTCCATTCCGGGTCTTCCTGATCCGCAAAGAGGCTCCACTGGTAGATGTCCTCCGCGTGAAACTCAATATACGGCAGGTTGTCCCGAATTTTCGGATCCGGTGAAAATAGCAGCGACTTTATATATCCCGAATATTCGTACCGCAAGATTTAGGCCCTTTTTCTGCTCTATGACTGCAACGCTGTTTGACGAAATACTGTATAACGAAGTTCATTGTACCGAAGCCAAGGGAATAGTGTATAGCTTTATGCACAGATACCTGGGGGTTCTGCTATTGCCAATAACACCGTTCCATTGTGAGACGTAGGGGCAGGCGCAGGCAGGAAGGCAGACTGACATATAACTTTGCGAAAGGCTCCCACCGGACCGCGGAGCGGTCACAGCTTGTAGCGCGGGGTAAGACCGGTAGGGGCGAAGCTTGTGTTCGGTCGCAGGTCGCCACCCCGGGATAAGCTCCCCCCCCCCAGAAATGGCTCCCCGGAAGGGCGCCAGCAGCATATAACATCACCATGTTTTGGGCAACGCTTCCAGCGTAGTGGAGGTGGTGGTTTCATTACCCAGGGTAGGCCTTGCCCTTCCGGCCAAGTCCAACCCTGGGCTGTATTTAAGCAGCTCCTTCGGAGCATTTATGTAAAGCGCCGTTCTTTTCCGTGCTTTCCGTGGTAAAGCATAGCGAAATGTCATAAGCAAAATCTGCGTTCATCGGCATCATCTGCGGATAAAATCAATCCGCATCATAGAGCTACGAAGTAATTTTGTCGGTAAAATCAGAACTACACCCATTACCAATCAAGCACCCCCTGGATCAGCAAGGCCCCGGAGTCTGAAGCTCCGGAGCCTTTGAAAGTTGCTGGATTAAAGATGTGTTGTTCTGAGCTTACGCGCCGGCGCCGGGGGTCGGTACGGGCAGTTCCCAGCCACTGCGGTATTCCTTGGTGAGATACTGGTTCGCTTCGGGCATGTTCTTGATGTGCATGTCCTTGGCGTTGTATTCCAGCTTGCCCGGAGCGCGCAGGGCGAGGTTGCCGAAGACCACCATCTCGGTGAAGGGGCAGGAGTACTCGAAGTTCGAGGCTGCCGGTACGCCGCCCTTGCAGGCCTGAATCCAGTTCCGGTAGGGGCTTTCGTCCGGAATGCGCGGAATGATCTGCGGCGGGCGCTCGTAGTCTTCCATGCGCTCATCCGGCAGGAGGCGCGCCTGACCACCATACTCACCGGCAGTGAGGTGTCCATCTTCCCCGACAAAATAGGAGCCGTTGTTACCCTGACCAATGCGCTGATCCTCGGGCACGCCTTCCGGATGCGGGGGCATAAGGCCGCCATCGTACCAGTAGACATCCACCGGGTCCATGCCGCCACGCGCCGGGAAGCTGTACTTGACGATGGAAGAATCCGGGAAGGTCTGGCTGTTGTTGCCATTTTCTTCCACCAGCTCGACGGTGTATTCTTCCACATCCATCAGGCGCAGTGACCAGAAGGCGGGGTCCATGATGTGGCAGGCCATGTCGCCGAGGGCGCCGGTGCCAAAGTCCCACCAACCGCGCCAGCCGAAGGGAACGTAAATCGCGTTGAACGGTCGCTCGGGGGCGCTGTTCAGCCACAGGTCCCAGTCCAGCGTTTCCGGGATGTCCTCTTCGGGCATCATCTCGGTGTATTCATGCCCTTGCGGCCATACCGGACGATTCGTCCAGACATGGGCTTCGCGCACCTGGCCAATCGCGCCGGACCAGAGCATTTCACAGAGTTCACGAACGCCGTCCTGGCAGTGGCCCTGGTTCCCCATCTGCGTGGCGACCCCGGTTTCCCGGGCGGTTTCCAACAGGAGGCGGGCTTCCGCGACGGTGTAGGTCATCGGCTTCTGCACATAGACGTGCTTACCCAATTTCATGGCCGTATAGGCGGCATGGGCATGGGCATGGTCCGGTGTTGAGACGGTTACCGCATCAATCTCCGGCATTTCCTCGAGCATTTCCCGGTAGTCCTTGAAGCGCCGGGCATTCGGGATGTTCTCAAAGGTGCCCGCTGCGCGCTCCCAGTCCACGTCACAGAGCGCCACAATATTTTCCCCTTCGCGGTGGCAGGACATAATGTCCCCGGCCCCCATGCCGCCAGAGCCGATTGCCGCGATGTTCAGCTTCTCATTCGGGGACACCCTGCGGGGAACCACCCGGGCCGCGTTTACCCGCGTCTTGCCCGTAAAAGTCGCCGCGGCAGCGGCGCTCAATGTTGTGGCGGCCAAAAAAGACCGTCTTGTAAATCCCTTGTCACTCATCCTGAAAAATCTCCCTTAATTCCGTTAAAGCACCTGCAATCTTGCAGATGGCTACCCTGGGTTGTATAGCAATAATTCCATGCCTGACGCGACAGCAGCGATGCCGTCTTTCGCGTAAACTGTCCACCGATGCCGTTACAACTAGGAACCAGGGAATGTCCTCCAACACGGCATCGAAACGATTCAAGTTCAGCATAGCCCAAGTACCCGGCCCGGTTCAATTCGACATGGGGCAGCACAACGGGGCTACAAAGCGCAGTGCAACACGCATGGGAAGATTAAATCATTCCAAATTAACTCTTGCGTTTCTCAAAGTAAGTTGTTAAGGGTGTAGTTCTGATATTACCGCCAGATCAATACATTATCTGCGATTTTCGACACGATTTCCTCATTTAGAAGTGCGATAAAGTCTTTTGGCGCAAAAAATCTGAGATTTTTCTACAAAACACTTGGGAACCCCAAGATCGTCATTCCTGCGCAGGCAGGAATCCAGCATTGCGTGAAGACAGAACAATAGAGCAATAAAGCAGCATGTTGTGGCGCATGGTCGCATGGTCGCATGGTCAGGTAACGGTATCCATGTTAAATAAACGTACTGGTTCCCTGCCTTCGCAGGGATGACGTGGGTGGGAAACCCCACCCACGTGGGCGAACACAAGGTTCGCCCCTACGCTTCGTTATGAACTGAAAAGATCGGTAATATCAGAACTACACCCGTTGTTAATGACATAGCTAACTCAAACCTCGTCCCGGGATGCTTCGAATACTTCGAAGTATCCCGGGATTTTGTATGTATACTCCCAGTCAAACTACAGTGGTATTCGAGTTGATTTTCGGATATAGTGCGTATATGATGAACACTATAGTTTACATGATTTATTTTAATAATGCTTTTTCATCGAGGTGTCTTCCAGGTGCTGAAGTCTTGCCGGTTATGCGTTTAAGCTTGTGATCTGTCGACAATAAGGAGGTTGTCGTCAGTATATCCGGCAGGGATGCGATTGCCATGCTGCATGCTGTATGAGACAGCAATACAGTTCGTCCACGCACAAGCAGTTACTTGACAGACACCCAGGGAGGTATTGGGGCAGGCGGCAACCTGCCATGCAAACAGCCGCCACTTGGGTTGGGCCCCGGTGGATACGGTATTGCTATGCTGGAGGAATGAGGAAACTATTGGAATCATATCTGTGATTCCCCAGATTGGGAGACTGACTCATGCAACGTAAGCACAGAGGGTTTACCCTCATTGAGTTATTGGTGGTCATTGCCATCATCGGCATTCTAGCCGCCATCTTGTTGCCCGCACTGGCGCGGGCACGGGAAGCCGCACGTCGCGCTTCCTGCGCCAACAACCTGAAGCAGTGGGGCCTGATCATGAAGATGTACTCCGGGGAAAACCGGGGACATTTTCCGCCGCGTTCGAAGTGGTTTGAAGTCAACTGGATGCCGGACGCCGATGCGATTTACCCGGATTACTGGAATGATTACGCCATCGCGCTGTGTCCTTCCGACAATCACTCGATTGGCACGCAAGGCGAAGCCTATGTGCCGCCAGGCGACCCCTGGGATGTAATGGAGAGAGTCCAGGATGCAGCAAGCAACCCGGCTTTGACCGCTGCCGAGCCCTGGCGGGACCGGGAATGTCTGAGCTATGCCCTGAGCAATGCCCGCTCCTATGTCTTTATAGGTTATGTGGTTTGGGACTGGTTTGCGGTACAAGCGATTCACGCAGCCCAGGCCCAGGTTTCCTGGTTCACTGGGGGTAGCCAAGCCACCTTTATTGAATTCGGCGGCACCGCCTGTGAACCGATTGCCGGGAGCTGGGCGCTAGAAATACACATGGGCGATTTGACCTGTGGCTCCATTCCAGAACTGGCGCAGTGGTGCAACCCGATGATGGTGGGCAGCAACAAACAGATTGGCGCCAAAAGCTTCACCAAATTGCAGGAAGGCGTGGAGCGCTTCATGATCACCGACATCAACAATCCAGGCGCTGGTGCCCAGGCGCAGAGCGAAATCGTGGTGATGTTCGACTCTTCGTCCGCAGCGGGTGATGGCCGGGATATGCCCACCGCGGAAGCCGGCGGTTCGACGATGCGCTTCAACCATGTGCCGGGCGGGGCCAACGTCCTGTACATGGACGGCTCCGTTCGCTTCCTGCGCTACCCGGCGAACAGCTTCCCGCTGGACCCCGCGCCGCAGGGTCCGCCGTGGAATGGCAACATCGACTATGGCATCATGTACGGCAACGTAGCCCAGTCCTTCACCGGGCAGGGCTGATCGGTCGGTAGGAACGACAAGCGGTGTTGATTAACGACACGTAAAGCACCGCAACAGACCATGACAAAGAATCACCCCGCGGATCGGCATTTCACAGCCAGATTCGCGGGGCTTTTTCTGTA
>SKJD01000446.1 GCA_007116095.1 Candidatus Hydrogenedentota bacterium | reverse complement strand
CAGCGTTTCGCCGGCTTCGGAAGATGCGGTGATGGACGCAATGACTACGGCTTTTTCATCGGCCAGGACCAGGCGCGGGATCAGGCAGCAGCCCAGGAACAGGGCGACGCCACAGCCCCACGGAAATCGGTGAGCTATCGGGTGTTTCATGGCAAAAATTCCTATGTGATACATTTGGTGGTTGAAAAAACGGGCGAATGACACAAGGCTACAAAAATGCGCCAATTTTACAAGCACGGCCTGTCCCGCCTTGATACACTAAGGATGGAAAAAGCTATAATTTCCAACAGCGCGACAGAATTTGATTTTTCTGTAGATTCGCGTTACTGTAACGAACCGATTGTAGCATAGTCCACGCATACCAAACTTTCCTGGGGGTATCAGGGGGGAGCCTACGTTATGGATTTTGAAGAAATCGGCGCCTGGCTGGAAAAGGGCGCCGACACCGCAGCAACCGAAGAAGACACCGTGGAGGGGCCGACTCTTCGCGAGCGCTTTCTGAAGACAATGGCCTTTGAGACCGACACACCAATTCCCAACTTCGAGTTCGGGTATTGGGACAAGACGCTGGAGGTCTGGCGCGAGCAGGGCATGCCGGCGCATGTCGTGGACGAGGCCAGCGCCTACGCGTACTTCGGCATCGAGAACTGGGCCGTGCTCAGTTGCAATCCCAATCCGATGCCGGTCTGCAAGCATGAAATCTTACGGGAAACAGAAGACCGTATTATCTACCGCGATCACTACGGCTGTGTGGCGGAGATCAACCGTTATGGGGATCGTTCGATTCCGCATTACCTGGAGTACCCCATCAAAGACCGGGCTTCCTGGGAAGCTTTCCGGGAAAAGGCCATGGACCCGGCGCACCCGGACCGCTGGGTCGGCTTTGAAGACTGCGTGGCGCGCTTGCAGCATACGACCCAACCGATTGGCGTGCATGCCGGTAGTCTGATGGGCGTGCCCCGGAACCTGATCGGTTTTGAGCAAATCGCTACGATGCCCTACGAAGATCCGGAGCTGCTGACCGATATCATCAACAGCTTCGGGGAATGCATCGTCGCCGTGTTGGAGAAAGCTCTGCCGCGCATCCAGGTCGACCTGGCCATGGGCTGGGAAGACATCTGCTTCAACAGCGGCCCCATCTTGCCGCCTGATTACATCCGGGAGGTCGTTGGTCCCTGGTATGCGCGTATCTCGGCGCTTCTGCGGCAGCATGGCTGCCTTACCTACACCACCGACACCGACGGCAATATCTGGCCCATCGTCGATATTTTCCTGGACAACGGCCTGGACACCATGTTTCCCGTGGAAGTGCATGCGGGCACGGACCCCGTCGACCTGCGTGAAAAATACGGTAAAGACATTAAGATCTGGGGCGGGGTCTGCAAGATGCGTATCGCCGAAGACAAGGCCGCCATCGACCGCGAGATGGAACGCCTGCGTCCCTGTGTCGAGGAAGGGGGCTTTATCCCGACCATGGACCACCGCGTGCCCGCAAATATCACCTACGCGAATTACTTGTATTACCTGGACCGTAAGCGCGATCTCTTCAATATCGGCGGCATGCCCCAGTATTAAGCCCGGCACACTGAGCGTAGAGGACTTCAAATGGAAAGCATGACGAGTATCGAGCGTGTGCAGAATCTGCTGCGCCGCCAACCGGTGGACCGGATTGCCGTACACGAACACTTCTGGGGCGACACGATCAAGGACTGGTGCGCGCAGGGGCATATCCAGCCGGGGGAAAGTCTGGAAGATCATTTCGGCTACGACTTTCAATGTGCCGGCCCGCTGAACATGGTGGCCGACCTCGATTTCGAGCCGGAAGTCGTCGAAGAGAATGAAGAAACCATGCTGGTTCGAGATGGTAATGGCGCCTTGCTGCGCCGTTACAAGACCCACGACACCACCCCCGAGCATGTCGACTTTCGTGTACAGGATCGGGCCGGGTGGGAGGAATACATCAAGCCGTACCTGAAGCCGGAACACCGCCGTATTGACTTCGAGGCCTATCGACAGGCGCGTGATGCTGCGCGGGCAAAGGATCGTTTCTTCACCTGCTACGCCGTCAATGTCTTTGAGCTGATGCACCCGGTCTGCGGGCACGAGTATATGCTGATGGGCATGGCCATGGACCCGGACTGGATCAAGGACATGGTCGCGACCTATGCGCAGTTGACCATCGACCTGATGGAAATCCTCTTTTCCGAAGTCGGCTACCCCGACGGCATCTGGTTTTTTGACGACATGGGCTTCAAGCAGCGGCCTTTCTTCTCCCTGGACATGTATCGGGAAATCATCCAGCCCGGTCACAAGCTGACCATCGATTACGCCCATTCGAAAAACATCCAGGTGATTATGCATTCCTGCGGCTACATTGCGCCGCTTGTGCCCGGCCTACTGGAGGCGGGGATAGACTGTCTTCAGGTCATTGAAGTCAAGGCGGGCATGGACCTGATCGAACTGTACAAGCAGTATGGCGACCGGCTCAGCTTTTTCGGCGGTATGGATGTGCGCACGCTCTACACCAACGACAAAGCGATCATCGACCGGGAGCTGGAGCGTAAGATTCCGATTGTGAAGGGCAATTACGGCTACCTCTTGCATTCGGACCACTCGATTCCGAACCAGGTGGCCTACGAGAATTACCGGTACTTTGTGGAGCGGGGGCTGGAACTCGGGAGCTATCGCAACGGCGATTGAGGACCGAAGAGGATTGGAGGGCATTTAACTATCTTTTTGACCTAAATTTACAAAAAATAAGCATAAACTGTATCGCAAATGCTTTTATTTTGTAGCGGGAAGCAGATATAATTGCAATAACAAACCAAAACCTATGGAGGAGACCTTAGGCATGGCTGACAACGACATTCTGGCACGCATTGCGCTCTGCACCGAGCGGGGGAAAATCAACAACGCGGCGCCGTATCCACCGGACCTGAAGGGCGAAGACGGCGTCGACGAACTGACCGAAAAAGCGCTCAACGACGGCGTGGACCCCAATGACATCCTGACCCAGGGCTTCATGGAAGGCATGGGGCGCGTCGGGAAGAAATTTAGTAAAAATGAAGTGTTCGTACCGGACCTGCTGATGGCGGCCAAGGCGATGACGGCGGGGATGATCCGGCTGAAGCCGCACTTTGAATCCGGCGCGGCGAAGCACAAGGGCACCTTCGTCATCGGCACCGTGCGCGGTGACTTGCACGACATCGGCAAGAACCTGGTGCGGATGATGGTCGAAGGCGGCGGCTGGCAGGTCATCGATCTCGGCGTGGACACCTCGCCCGAGAAGTTTGTGGAAGCTGTCAAGGAGCATCCGGGTTGCGCCGTTGGACTGAGCGCCCTGTTGACCACGACGATGGTGAACATGGAAGAAACCGTAAAGGCGATCAAGGCCGTCAGCCCGAGCACCCCGGTGATTGTCGGCGGCGCGCCGCTGACCCAGGAATTCTGCGACAAGATCGGCGCCGACGCCTATTCGGCCGATCCGCAGGGCGCCCTGGATTACCTCGCGGATTACACCGCTGCCTGAGTAGCGCAACCGGGGAATTGACGAAGCGCATCAGCGGCATTACATCCTGATATCTGACCCTGGCGTCCGGTACGCCCGCAACGTGTACCGGACGTCTGAGCTCAGGAATAACGAAGCGTATTTATGGAGTAGCATACTTTAGTTTGCGTAACCTTAACGTTCATTGCGTAGAAATCCCTTTGTGCATAGGCACAAAGGACGCAAAGTGAACTTTGCTACTCCGGATGCCAGCAAAGCAAGCTTTGCTACTCCAAAATGCCGAACACGGGAGTAACGAAGCTCGCTTCGTTTACCCAGCAAAGCAAGCTTTGCTACTCCGGATGCCAGCAAAGCAAGCTTTGCTACTCCAAAATGCCAGCAAAGCATGCTCTGCGACATCATCTGATTTTTGGCTTCACCGCCGCCACTCCACACTAAGCACCTGTAACCCGAAAGGTTCAATAATCCATGACCGGTAAAGCATTACTCCTGCAAGCGCTTCAACGCAAACCCGTGGACCGCACGCCCTGGCTGCCTTTTGTCGGCGTCCATGGCGGACATCTCATCGGAGTCAATGCCGAAGATTACCTGAAATCCAGCGACCACATCGTGGCCGGGCTGTTGAAGGCGCATGAGCTGTACCAGCCTGACGGCTTGCCGGTGGTCTTTGATCTGCAACTGGAGGCCGAGGTCCTGGGTTGTGAGCTGCGCTGGGCGAAGCAGGTGCCGCCTTCGGTGGCGACGCACCCCTTGGCAATGGGACAAAGCTTGGCGGACCTGCCGGCCTTCGATGTGTCGCGGGGACGTTACCCGCTGGTCGCGGAGGCCACGCGCCAAATCAAGGAAGCCATTGGCGACCATACCGCTCTGTACGGACTGCTGACCGGGCCTTTCACCCTGACCTCGCACCTGCGGGGTAGTGAATTGTTCCTAGATATGCTGATGCAGCCGGAAGCGGTGGGGGAGACCCTGGCCTTCTGTACGGAGATTGCCTGCACGGTGGCCAAGTTCTACCTGGACCTGGGCATAGACGTAGTGGCGGTGGTGGACCCCATGACCACGCAGATATCCCCGGAGCACTTTGCGGAGTTTGTCGCGCCCTACCACAACCAGGTCTTTGATACGGTTCGGACGACGGGCGGCTATTCTTCGCTCTTCGTCTGTGGCGACGCCCAACGAAACCTGGAGGCCATGTGCCAGACGACCTGTGACAATGTGCAGGTAGACGAGAATATTTCTCTGGAGCAGTTGCTCGGCCTGGCGAAGCAGTACGACAAGTCCTTCGGCGGCAACCTCAAACTGACGACCGCCCTCCTGCTCGGGACGGAAGAAAATGCGCAACGCGACGCCCTGCGCTGCATGGACACCGTCGGCGATACCCCCGGCTTCATCCTGGCGCCCGGTTGTGACCTGCCCTACGACACTCCCGAGAAGAATATGGTGGCGGTCACCACCATGGTGCATGACGCCTACCAGCGGGATGTCCTGCGCAACAAGCCGGAGGTCATAACGGAAGACCTCTTTGAAGACATTGTACTGCCGGATTACAGTGAATGTGACGAGGTCGTGGTAGATATCATCACCCTCGACTCCGAGGCCTGTGCGCCCTGCTACTACATGGTCGACGCCGCGCAGCATGCTGTGGAGAAGTCCGGCGTCCCGGCGCAGGTACGTGAACACAAAATTCGCGACCGCGAAGGCATCGGCTACATGTGCAAGCTGAACGTGAAGAACCTGCCGACCATCTGCATCGACGGCGAAGCCCGCTTCATTTCTATCATCCCCGACGTGGACAGCCTGGCGAAAGCAATCGCGGAACGCCATGCGGAAAAACAGGGCAGTGTAAAACCGTGCTGAGCAGCGCCCATGGATGAGCAGCAAGTCTCACAGACTCCGATTCCCCTGATACTGATCACCGGCTTTCTCGGGAGCGGCAAGACCAGCCTGATGGAGCATATCATTCAGCGTTATGCCGACCGGAAGCTGGTCTACCTGGTGAATGAGTTCGCGCCAGTGGACATGGACGGGCAACGGCTTTCGGTCTTCGGGAAAGACCTGGTGGAGGTGCCGGGCGGCAGTATCTTCTGTTCCTGTCTGGTCACCGATTTCCTCGATATCCTGCAATGGATACCGAAGCGCTACGGCGCGGACCTGGAGGGGGTTGTCATCGAGGCCAGCGGCATGGCGAATCCGAAAGTGATTGGCCGCATGCTGCGGGAGACCCGCCTGGAAGGACTGTACCAACTGGCGCAGGTGATCACGGTGGTGGACCCCGCCACCTATCCGACGCTCTTGCAGACCTTGCCGAATATTGTGGCGCAGGTGGAAGCGGCCGACCTGATCCTGTTGAACAAATGCGACCTACACAGAGACGTCGTTATTGCTGCGCTGGAAACGGTACTTCGGGATAGTAACCCCACGGCCCGTATACATTGCAGTTCTCATGGCTGCCTACCGGAAGACTGGCATCTGAATGGCGCTTCGACGGCGGAGGCGCTGGACGCGGACTACGCGCTCTGCCGCGACCCCCATTACCAGTCCTTCATCGCGTCCTTTCAGGGTCCGGTGGATATGGCGTCGCTGATGGATTCCTTGAAGGGGGTTGAGGCAGAGCTGTACCGCGTGAAGGGCTATGTGCCGACGGAAGACGGCGTGCAGTACCTGGAGTTTGCCGGGGGCCGTTGGCAGACCGAACTTGCCCGCAACGCTCCGGAAAAGCCCCCCTGGGAACTCGTCCTCATCGCCCGTGGCGAAGCCTGCGAACGCACTGAAGCGTGGGTAGCCGGGCTGAACGCCGCGCTTACCACCTGATTAACCTTCAACCTCAGTCCAGGGGGGTGTACTGGAAGTCCTCGACCAGAACTGCCCCGTCGCCGACCCCGCGAATGGCGATTTTCAGGGAGGAGAAGCCGCCGAGTACATTGTGCTGATAGCCCGACACCTCCGCGCCGTGGGTACAGGCGCGCCATTCCTGGCCGTCCAGACTGACATACGCTGACAGGTCGTAGTGATGCTGGCGGATGCGCAGGTAGACGTGATCCGACTCCTGGAGTTCCGGTCCCGGAATGCGCATGTGGCGGTTGATAAAATAGCTTGCGTCTTCCTGTACGGCGACGCCCGCCCGCGCTGCTTCGTTGTAGTAGGTGAGGAGGCCCGCTTCGATGTTGCCTTCAATCTTCAGGCGCACCGTCGCCTCAAAGCTGGACGCATCGTTGATGACATGCAACACGACCGGCGCCTCGGCTCTGGTCTCGAAGCGCAGTACCCCATGCTCCAAAGTGACCCCGTCCAGGTCGTCAACGCCCGAGAAGCGCCATTGCAGGTCCAGCGTTTCGCTTGCGAAATCATCGCTGCGTGGGCTGCTGTTGGGCGCCATGCGGACCGGGCCTTCGCTGCGGCTGTCGCGTTGGGTGTGGAACCAGTCGTCTTCCGCCCAGATGATCGGCTCGATCAGTGTGTGTCGTCCCAGGGGATAATGTCCATGCCGGTAAGCGTGGTAAACCATGTACCAGTTGTCCCGGCCATCCTCGAAGATCGTACCGTGCCCTTTGGACCACCAGCCTTCGCTGCGGTCCCAGGTACGTACGATGGGGTTGTGCGGGCTGTTTTCCCAAGGGCCAATCGGTGACGTAGCGCGGGCCACCACCGCCATATGACTCGTCGCGGGACCGGCAGTGCCGCCTTGGGCGCTGACGAGGTAGTAATAAGGTTCCCGGTACAGGAGCTTGGGCGATTCCAACGCGAAACTTTCCACCACCCACGTTTCCGGATAGGCCCAGCCGTCGTAGCTTTTTTGGGGTGTGTCCAGTACGCTCAGGCCGTCCGGCGCCAACGTGCAGACATACCCCCCACTCAGGTGGAGGTAGCGCCTGCCCTCCGGCGTGGCGATGTGCCCGGGATCGATGCCGCCCACCTCCAGGTCCACCGGCTCCGACCACGGCCCCGCCGGATGTGGTGCGGTAATGACCCAGTTCGTGCCGGCCGCAGGGAAGTAGATGTAGAACAGGCCTTCGTG
>SKJD01000430.1 GCA_007116095.1 Candidatus Hydrogenedentota bacterium | reverse complement strand
TCCGGCTTGAGCAAAAAGGTGAATGGTGGAGCAGAGGGGGATCGAACCCCTGACCTCCGCAATGCGACTGCGGCGCTCTCCCAGCTGAGCTACTGCCCCAAAAAGACCTAGTGTGAAGAGCCAAAATAATAGCAACTTCACATGCGGGATGTCAATTATTTTTGGTCTGGCTCATCTCATGGAGCTAGGAAACGAACGGCCATATCTGCGGAATAAGCAACACGGCTATCACGAGCAGGGTAAGGTTGAGCGGCAGCCCCACCCGCACGAAGTCTTTGTATTCATAACCGCCCGGCCCGTAAACCATCAGGTTCGTCTGGTAGCCCAACGGCGACACAAAACTTGCGGATGCGGCCAAAGCAACAGCGATGGCGAATGGCCGTGGGTCAATGCCCATATTTACCGCCATGGTAATGGCAAAGGGGAACATGATGGCGGCGGCGGCATTGTTCGTTACCAGCTCGGTAAAAAAGGAGGTCATGATGTAGATCGCCGCCAGCAGGGCATAGGGTCCCCAAGCCTCTGCTGTCCCCACGATGTGACCAGCCAGTATAGCCACAAAACCGGAAGAGGTGAGCCCCTCGCTCAAGCCGAATGCTGCGGCGATGGTGATAAGCGTCTGCCAGTCCATGCTCTGCCGCGCCACACTCGCCGATA
Organism: Candidatus Hydrogenedentota bacterium; assembly: GCA_007116095.1. Lineage (GTDB taxonomy): Bacteria > Hydrogenedentota > Hydrogenedentia > Hydrogenedentales > SCBR16-9 > SCBR16-9. The sequence continues at coordinate 6,907 of SKJD01000430.1, read as the reverse complement.
TGCAACGGGTGGCAATCATGAGTCCGGCAATCAGGAAGGCCGCCATGACGATAGGCATGACCCCGGTCGCCATCAGCAGGATCAAAATACCCAGCAACGCCAGGGACAAAATGGCTTTGTCATGGCGTAAGGGACGGGAATCTTGTATCTGGCTCACGAGGAAAAAGTGTGGGTTGTTCCGATGGGCGCGCCCAAAGTGCGGCCCGGCTTGCAGCAGCAACGTGTCGCCACTTTGCAGTTCAATGTCGCCCACCCGGCCTTCCAGGCGGGTCGCGCCCCGATGCACGGCAATAATCGCCGCGTTGTAGCGAGCGCGGAAATCGGCGTCGCGAATCGTTTTTCCGATAAGCGGCGAGGTGTTGGAGATCACCGCTTCATGAAGTTGTCGATCCCGCTTGTGTTCGGCGGCGTCAATATAACCGTGATCACTTTCCGGGGTCAGGCCGGGGATACGCTCCAGGTCCACCAGGGTATCCACCAAACCGGTGAAGGTGAGGATATCGTTGACATGTAAGCGTTGGTCCGGCGTTACGGGTGTAATGATCTCGTCGCCCCGGATTATTTCAACGAGGAAAAGTCCCGGCAAGCGACGCAAACCGGCATCTTCCACTTCCTGGTTTATCAATGGGCAGTTGGGATTCACCCGTAAATTCACCAGGTATTCCCGGCGGCGATCCTCGAGTTTTTCCAAGAGGTCTGTCCGATTTCGCAGCAGTTTACGCCCAATAAAGTACAGGTACAATGTACCGACCACCGCATAGGGCAGGCCGACCCAAGTCAGTTCGAAGAAGCCCAAGGGCTCCATGCCCGATTGCACCATGAGCCCGCTCACCAGCAGGTTGGTGCTGGTGCCGATCAGGGTGCAGGTGCCGCCCAATATGGTCAGATACGACAGGGGCAACAACAACCGGGAAATGGCCACCTGATTCACCTTGCTCCAGCCCGACATAATCGGGATAAACATGGCGACGATGGGGGTATTGTTGAGAAAGGCCGAGAGGATGGTGACCGATGCAGCAAGGCGTACAAACACCGACTTTTCCGTCCTGGCCTTGCCTAGAAAATTCCGCCCTATAGTGTCCAGGGCGCCGGTTTCCCGCAGGGCCGCAGCCACGATATACAGCGCGGCGACCGTCATCATCCCCTGATTCGCGAAACCACTGAAGAGCTGGGTCGGGGTTATGATGCCAAATAGCGCCATGAGCATCGCACAGCCAAAGACCAGCACATCCGACGACGCCAGGTTCTTGGCCAGTGCATAAATCAGCAACAAGATAATGCCGGACACAATCCAGACTTGCGCGGCAGCGGGTATCAAGTCAGCCCAGGGCATGGGGGTCCTTTCAGGAATAATGCAATCATTACTAATTTAGTAAGATTACGAAACTTGGGCATCGAGACGCAGAATCATAGCATGTAGGACAGCCTGAATTAAATCATCTCAACATGGCGTATGCGCATTTGCTACGCGCTATCCGACTTCCACAACACCAGCAACAGCGCCCCAATCACCACCGCTTTGTCCAGTAGCGCACAAGGGCTCAGCGCCACCGTCCCCTGGAATGGTCCGAAGGCCCTCTCATTCAAATAGCCGGGGCAGCGTTGTGGTCAATAGCGTGCCCCAATGCACTACTTCACCCCACAGGACGATACGCCCAAGATGAAAGAGCGTGACAAGATTTGCCGGGGCCGGGGGTTACTTGTCGTCATATGCTGTCATCCCGAAATTACTCCGAACGGGCGTCCGTCGTCAATAGCGGTTGAATCGCATCCAGCCGCGCCGTCCCTTCGATGAGTGTGGGACAGAGCCAGCCCCCTTCGTCAAACTCGTTCCAGGCGTAAATCAGCAGCGCCTGCGCCTCGGCCGTCTGGGGATATTGTCGACACCAGGCGATTGCATCGGCCAGATGCGCCGCCAATTCGTCCGGCGTCGGCGCTTCGTAATACATGCGTATATCGCCCCCATCCTCCCAGGGCACGGGCGTCTCCACCCGGGGACGGCGATCCCAGCCGCTGGTCACCAACGGCACGACCGGCAAGCCGGTTTCACGAAAGGACGCCCAGACCGACTCGGTATGCGCCACGAGATCGGCGAAGCTCGCTTCGCGCGCGCCGCCATTGGCGGCATAGGCGCCGATGGCGTCCAGCCCCAGGGCTTCCGTCTGCGCCTTCAGTGTATCGCCCGACCAACCCTGCGCCACGATATAGGGATTCGGTAAACCGGCGTCCATCACCTCCCGACGCAGCAGGTCAAAGGCGTCGCGGGCATCCTCCCAGGTCTCAAAGCGACCGGGACCAACCAAGCCTTCCACACTGAAGAGATAAATCAGCGGGCGGCCATCAAGCACCGTCTGGTAAGTGGATTCCTGCATATAGCGTACGTACCGCGCCACCTTCGCCGGCCAGGCGTCGGGACCGTCCCCGGACTCCCAGCCCCCTTGCAGGTTCAGGCAGAAATTGATGTCGTCCTTGTATTCGCTATCAAGATACAGCTTCAGGCCCAGGCTGAGCGGGTCCTCCTCGGGATACACGACAAAGGCCCAATAGTCCAGGCCCGCCTGACTCGCATAGGCTATTTCCTGATCCATGATGGCCTGAGAATTCGCACGGACCTTCACAGCATTTTCCCCGATCGCCTCGGCGTAAAACGGCAACCGATCATGCCAATGGGAAGCCGCCAGGGTTTCCTCCACGACCAAGCCTACCGGGGAAGCGTCTCCATGCCAGGCGTCCCAGCGAATCGCCCCCACAATGGGCCGCTCAGCACCGGAGTCCGCTGTCGGTGTAAATTCTGGATCGTATTTGCGGGTAACTTCTTCTACCCAAGCCTTGTGGAGGCCGTCATAAGGTCCCAGCCCCACTTCTTCCGGCAGCAGGTCGAGATGTTCTTCCGGGGCATCGTTAAAAACCGCACGAATGCCGTCCAGGTAGCCGAAGCCAAACTCCCGGTGCGGCAGGATGTAATGCCCTTCGCCCCACTCGTTCAGGTTGTCCAGCATCACCATCCGCGAAGAAAGGGAGCCAGCGGGTTGCGCGTCCATCAAAGCCTTGAGGTTTTCAGCCTGGGCCCGATAGCCTTCGGGTTCCAACCACCACAAGGGCGTTTCGGGATATTGCGTGTAGGTTTGCCACGGCTCGGGATTCCACCCCACGGTCACGGTGGGCACATCGGGAATCAAGTCACGCATTTCAAAGCGCCCTTGGTGTACATCATGCAAATGCTCAACGGCTTCTGCTTGCGTCGCTTCCGGAGGGACGGAATGAAAACAGTATGCGAAAGAATAATCGATACCGGCGTCCCGCATCATCCCCAGGATATACTCGGAGTCGCCCCGGTGTTCCGCCAGCAAATACAGGCCGTCAAAGCCTTCTTCCCGAGCGGCTTCCCGCATGGCGTCGGTGGCTACTTTCACCGCTTCCACGGCGCCCAGGTCATTGACAAAGCGCTGAATGTCATAGATATACAGCACCGGCTTGTTGTCGATCACGAGATAGTTCGGACGCTTGAAGTAGGTCTCCATCCAGAAGGGAAAGAGGTTGTCCAACAGGTCGTCCATGTCCGAAACACCGGCGAGATTGCCGTTTTCCCACATGATGGCGAAATCGATCAGTTCTTCATAACGGGCGTTGAAAAAGCCGTCATGCAGGGCGTGATCCAGGTGCTGGGTGATCTCCGGCTCACCTTCCGTGCCATACCCCCGATACCAGCAGAACATGAAGAAGTTCATGCCGTGCTCGACCGCCCACTTGATCTGCCAGTCCATCACCTCGGGGTTGCTCTCGTCATAGTAGCCCAAGGCGGGCATCCGCTCGGGATAAGCGTCCAGTATCGACCAGCCATAATGCGCGCCGGGCTTCCATCCGGGAAAATAGATACCGCCGACATGGTAGTCTGACGTAACAGGCTGGGGCTCCGGCACATAGTCCTTCGGGGCCATGTCATGCGGCGGCTGAAAATCGGTAGGCAAGGTTGCTTCGGCGAGGCTACCGTCTGGCAGGGAATAGGTGACGCGCAACGGCTCCGTTATTGGCGCTGCCGCCTGAAGCTCCCACGCGAATTCCGTGAAGCGCACCGGCGCATCCACAAAGCTCGGCGTCCCACCCCCAACCCCAGTCGTCAGCGCGACACGCAACCGTTCCCAGCCCTCTGATACTTGTTTGGTTGGACTGTGCATGGAAATCCCTTCCGGGACATGCAATTCGGCTTCTACCGACCAGGAAGCTGCTTCAACCGGATGCTCCACCCGCAAGTAAACACGTTCCACACGCTCCACTCGCTGGATACTGTTTTTCCAGTAAAATCGCCCGACAACCGCGTCTGCATCCCCCGCTTCCGCGGCTTGCACACCCACGCTCCAGGAGATACAGACGAACATTGACAAAACGGCTATGGCAATACGCTTGTACTTCATGTTACACCCATCCGGCCTTATTGCTATTAATAAAAGGCGGGCGCATAAATACGCCCGCCCGATATGTATCCCGAAATCAGTATAACGATGCCTGAGGCCTTAGTACAAAAGCTCGGACCAGCGACCATCTTCACGCAGTTGCGCTTTCCGCTCATTCCACAGCGCATCTGAACCGGCGATTGTGGCCAGGGTGCGATCAAGATGTTCAAAGGACTTCTCAATACCAGCCAGGTAGACGTGGGTCTTGGGATCGCTGAGCATTTCCCAGATTTCCTGGGCGTTTTCTCCCAGCTTCTTACCGATATTCGGCTGATCTTTGGTGTGCGGGCGCGGGCTGACGGCTTCAAACGCCTTGAAGGTTTCCTTGTCGTAATACTTGCCCAAGTCGTTCTTCATCTTGTTCATGTACAGCATTTCCATGCCGGTGCGCGCCCCAAAATAGAGCCGGGCCTTGCCCTTCCAGCCACCACGCTCTTCATAGATATGCTTTACAAAGGCCCTGAACGGCGCAATGCCCGTGCCCGCGCCGATCATCAAGAGGTTACAGGTGTCGTCCGCCGGAACGGTGAAGGCGCTGTTGTAGGGCCCGGTAATTTTGATGGTATCCCCCGCTTTTTTGTCGCAGAGATAGTTCGAGGCAATCCCCCGCTCCAATTCACCGCTGACCTCATCGATATAAAAGCAACGACGCACACAGATGGAAATTTCCGCGCCTTTACCGTCTTCCCCTTGTCGGCCGCTGGCAATGCTGTATAGGCGAAAATGGTTTTCATTGCCGAATTTATGCGGCCCGGGGACCAACACACCGATATTCTGGCCTTCCGTATGGATAAAACCCGGGTGGGCTACATTCAGCACCAGATGTCGCACTTCGTCTTCATACTCCATCGGGGTCAGGCGCTCAGAAGAAATCACTTTGGCTTCATAAGGATTGCTTATATCGTATTTACCGAGTTCCATTGTACTGTTCTCCCTCAATGCGTAATACGGGATCATCACCGGCGGACCGAGCTTCCCGTGTGTCTTGCTCACAAATCCATTCCATACTGCAACCGGCGCAACCGCCGGCGCCGCAATGCGAACGTCCCTGGCAGTGTGTGCTTTTGCCATGCTTTTCCGCCATATGCAATGCAAAGGCCAGCAGCAACGACATCATCAATATCACAGCCATTGCGGTGAGTATAGAATATAACATTTACCCTCTCAGCCTCCAATTCCAGCGAATCCCATGAACGCCAGGGAAAGTATCCCCGCCAGAATCAGGGTCAACGCCGCCCCTCGGGCGATACTCGGCACGTCATGTAGTTCCAGCCGTTCCCGGAGTCCGGCCATGAGCACCAAGGCCAAGCCGAAGCCGGCGCCCGCGCCCAGGGCGAAGACCACACTCTGCAGGAAGCTGTACTCGCGAAAGGTCTGGAAGAGGGCCAGCCCCAGGATCGCGCAGTTGGTCGTTATCAAGGGCAGGAATATGCCCAAGGCGCGGAACAGGGCGGGACTGAACTTCTTCATGAACATCTCCACCAACTGCACAGTCGACGCAATCACGGCTATATAACAGATAAGCCGGAGGTATTCGACGTCAAAAGCCACCAGAATCTGGTTGATAAAATAGGCGCAGGTGGAGCTGACCAGCATCACGAACATGACCGCCATGCTCATGCGGGTCGCCGTCTCGTATTTCCCGGAAACACCAAGGAAGGGGCATATCCCCAAGAAAGTGGTCAACACAAAGTTGTTGATAATGCAGGCGTTGAGAAATATAAACCAGAGTGAATCATCCGCCATGGGGCGCCTCCTCCCGTTCTTGTTGGCGGGCCTCGCTGCGCTCCTTCATATACGCAAAGATCAACAGCCAGAAACCCAGCACGAAAAAGCCGCCCGGCGGCAGTATCATCACCGACCAGGGCTCGAAGGACGGGCCGAAGAGATCAAAGCCCAGGAAAGAGCCGTTCCCGAGAACCTCGCGGACCGCCCCCAGTAAAAACAGGGCGAAGGCAAAGCCCAACCCCATGCCCAGGGCGTCCAATATGGCGCGGGGCACGGAATTCTTCGAAGCGAAAGCCTCAGCCCGGCCCAGGATCATACAGTTCACCACGATGAGCTGAATAAAGGCCCCGAGCGCCATGTACAGGTCCAGACTGATGGCCTGAATGACATAATCCACCACCGTTACAAAGGTAGCGATAATGATGATGTAGGTAGCGATGCGGACCTGCTTGGGAATAAAGTTCTTGAGCAAGGCCACCAGGGTGCTGGACATCGTCAACACAAAGAGCGTGGCCGCCCCCATGGCGAAGGCGTTCATCACGGAATTACTCACCGCCAATACGGGGCACATGCCCAGCAGCATCCGGAACACCGGGTTGTCTCGCCAGAGCCCCTTGATGAAGACGTCCATGGGAGGCGTGCTTGTCGCGGCGTCGCTCATGACAATCCCTCCTTGATGCTATCGAGGTGTTCCAGGATATACGGAACATGCGCCTCCGCATTATTGC
>SKJD01000429.1 GCA_007116095.1 Candidatus Hydrogenedentota bacterium | reverse complement strand
GCATCAAGCCACGTGAAATGCGTTTCCATGGTACAGTCACCCTCCCGTGATCAACAGAATGCCTCAATCCCTAATCCCTACCATAATTGCATCAATCAGTTGCCCGTAGCAAGTCAGGAGCACAGGAGACAAGGCTTGCTACGTTTGATTCAGCAAAGCAAGCTTTGCTACTCCCATAACTGAAACAACGGAGTAACGAAGGCTTGCTACGTTTGATTCAGCAAAGCAAGCTTTGCTACTCCCATAACTGAAACAACGGAGTAACGAAGCTTGCTTCGTTCAATCCAGCGAAGCAGGTTTTTGCCACGCCACTTGAAAGCATCCATTTCTAAAACGGCGTGTCGTCTTCCTCGTACTCTTCCATGTACGGCACGGCGGATTCCGCCGGGGCGGTCGCGGCTTCGTCGTCGGGGTCCTGATCGAAGCTCTCGTAGGGCGGCGGTTCCGGGGCGCCGGTCGTCAGGTTGCGGAAGAGCTGGATATTCGCCTCAAAGAGCAGTTCCAGCATGCCGGTGGGGCCGTTACGCTGCTTGGCGACGTTCAGGCGGATGACGTTCTGCCGGCCTTCCGCTTCGTGGGCCGGAAGCCGCGCCAGCATCATGACGACGTCGGCATCCTGCTCAATCGCGCCGGACTCGCGCAGGTGCGACAGCTTCGGCATGCCGCTGTCGTCCTTTTCGGCTTCACGGCTAAGCTGGGAAAGCGCAATAACCGGTACACTAAGTTCACGGGCAAGGCCCTTGATGGCGCGGGAGATTTCGGAGATTTCCACCTGCCGGTTTTCCGCCCGCGAGGCGCCGGTCATGAGCTGGAGGTAGTCGATGATGATCAGGTCGCAGGGGTGCCGGGAAGCGTGTCGCCGGGCCTTGGAGCGCAGCTCCATCACGCTGATGCCGGGGGTGTCGTCGATGAAGAGCGGGGCCCTGCGCAGTACTTCGGCGGCCCGCTGCACCTTGGGGAACTCATTGCGGGCGAGGAAGCCGGTGCGGAGTCGGGTGGCGTCGACGCGGCCTTCCATACACAGGAGGCGCTGGACCAGTTGTTCCTTCGACATTTCCAGACTGAAAAGGATAACGCCCTTGTTGAGGCGGTTCGCCACATGGGAGGCCACGTTGAGGCAGAAGGCGGTCTTCCCCACCGAGGGCCGGGCGGCGAGGATGATCATGTCCGAGGGCTGGAGCCCCGCCAGCATTTCGTCGAGCTTCTCGAAGCTGGTCGGTAGGCCGGTGATGCCCGTTTTGGACGAAATCTGTTGTTCAATCCGGGCGACACCGTCTTGCACCAATTCACCCACCTGGTGAATCGGGTTGAGTTGGCGCTGTTCGGAGATCGAGAAGATGCTGGACTCGGCGTGGTCCAACAGCTCCACCACCTCGCAGTCGGGCTCGTATGCTTCCGTGACCACATTGGTGCAGGCGCTGATCACCCGCCGGAGCAACGCCATTTCCATGACGATTCTGGCGTAGTATTCAACGTTGGCCGAGGTGGGCGTACTGCTCATCAGCTCGGAGATGTAGGTGGGGCCGCCGGCTTTCTCGAGGGTCTCGTCCTGGCTGAGCCTATGCCCCACGGTCACCACGTCCACCGGCGCATTCTCACGGAACAGCGACACCAGGGCGGCATAGATATGCTGGTGCGCTTCGGCGTAAAAGACCTCTTCGGGGCGCTCGTGCAGTATTTCAATGGCGGCCCCGACGGCATCCTTGGGATTGATCAGCATGGCGCCCAAGACAGAACGCTCCGCCTCAAGACTTTGAGGCGGAGTGCGATCAAAAACAACCGGGGATTGCGAAGCGGAGGATTTTTGAGATCGTTCCGAACGCTTTTTGGATTTAGGAGTCGTTGCCATCTTCCGATTCGGCAGGCGTTTCATCCTTGATAGCCGTTACCCAAACCTTGACCTGTGCTTCCACACTGCCCGGCAGCTTGACCGGGACGGTGAAAATACCCAGCGATTTGATAGGCTCTTCCAGGAGAATCGCCTTACGGCTGATCTCGTGGCCGGCTTCCGCCAGCTTTTCAGCAATATGCCCTGAAGTGACCGAGCCGAAGATACGTTCGCCTTCGCCGGCGCGCACTTTGATCTCGACCGTCACCTTCGAAAGCTGCTTGGCAACCTTCTGCTGTTCGGCGCGGCGCTTTTCTTCGCGCACCTTGATGATGCGCATCTGGTGCTCGAGTTGACGGGCGCTGCCGGAATTGGCAACCACCGCCATGCCGCGGGGAATGAGATAGTTCCGGGCGTAGCCACTACGTACGGCGACAATCTGCCCCATTTCTCCAAGATTATCTAAGTCTTCACACAGGATGACTTGCATGACATCCTCCTTGCCGGACCTCTCCACTGTGCGGGAGATATCCCATTATCGTTTACTCTTCGTTAGAGGAATTATTGTTGTTATCTCGCTTCTGCATGCGCTGTAAATGCGCCAGGATACGGAAGCGTTTACGGAAATTGAACCAGGTATCAAAAAAGCCAAAACCCAAAAACACGGGGTGCAGGCCCAGGGTGCTGCCCAGCAACAGAACGGTCACGACGATCATGGCATAGACGATGGGCGGCGCCGCGAAGATGTGCAGGGCGTACAACAGGATTGAAAATCCGTTGAACAGATACACAAACATCAAGGCCATGGCGCCATTCCAGACCACCATGCGCAGGGGGACGGTATGCCACCACCATTGATCCACCATCCATAACAGGGCCAGGACAATCACCAGAACGACCAGGTGCTCGGGCGGGCGGCAATCTTTCAGAGAGCCGCGCATCCGGACCCTGGACAATACGGGAATCCGCAGGATCGCCAATGTTAGGGCCATGGCCGTGTAGACCATGCCGAAAACAACGCCGAAGACCAGGTAATCCCAGTGTTCGCTCAGCCAGCGGAACATTTCCGCGGCGTTACGCTCCATCCCCTCCACATTGCTCTGGGCGGCCTCTTCCATCTGCGCCACACGGGCGGAGAAAAAGATGTCAGCCGTCTCCTGCGAAGCCTGCCATTCCAGCAACATAATGCTGAAGGCCCAGGCGCTGCCCACCAGGGCCAGTACGAGGGTGGCCATGCCGAAATGCAGCCGCTGCTGCATGACGATCGCCATGGGAATGCCCAACAGCGCGGCCATGGCCACCATCAGCCACATGGCTGGCGGCAGGCCGAGGGCCAGCCCGACCAGGAGGGCAATAGCAAAGGCCAGCAATACCAGCCCGAGACTACGCCGCCGAGCGCCCAGTATCCAATACAACGCGACCGGCGCTGAAAATAGCGCCATGGCGGGTATCACCAGGCCCAACAGGGCCATTAGCAATCCCACAACCAACAAGATGGAGCTGAGTACGATATATCGCGGCATGATCTCTGGAACTATTGCCCGAACGGTCGCCGGACGTGGCCCACTACTCCGCCGTATACGGCAACAGAGCAATCTGACGCGCCAGCTTGATGGCGCGGTTCAGCATGCGCTGGTGTTTGGCGGTGGCGCCGGTAATCCGTCGCGGAATGATCTTGCCTCGCTCCGTGATGTAATGCTTGAGCATGGCGGTGTCTTTGTAGTCGATATAGACTACCCGTTCCACGGTCAGCCGACTGACCTTCTGGCGCAACGGCTTCTTCTTTTTGCGCTTGCTCCGCTTGACGCGAATCTTGGCTTTTGCCTTAGCTGAAACTTTAGCCATTAATAGGTAAATCCTTCTTTATTGTCAGTTGCTTGCTATCAGAATGGGATGTCATCTTCCGGAATGGGCTCATCATAGCCGCCTTGATCCTGGTATTGGTTCGTGCCGCCTTGCGGTCCGGGCGTGGGACTTGCCCCTGGGTTAGCAGGTTGGCCATAGCCGCCACCACCTCCAGCAGCGCCGTAGCCGCCTGCCGGTGCAGCACCACCACCAGCACCCGCAGCACCACCACCACCAGCACCCGCAGCACCCGCAGCGCCACCACCACCAGCACCTGCAGCCCCGCCATAATTGCTCGCCGAAGCGCCGAAGCCTCCACCGCCTCCGGGACCTTGATCGTCCCAGTCCAGCGGGTTCACCCGGCGGGCATTTACCTCAACACGTGTCTGCTTCTGACCGGTGTTCGGGTTTTCCGCTTCGTAGCTTTTCAGGCTACCTTCGATCAAGACGGGCCGGCCCTTTTTAAGGCGTTCGCCAATCCATTCGGCCTGCCGATCCCAACACGAGCAATTGATAAATGTTGTCTCTTCCCCCCGGCTACCATCCTTGGTGCGATAGTAGCGGGTATTGGCAATACCAAAACGGCAATAGGCCCGGTTATTGGCGGTATATTTCAATTCCGGGTCCCGGGTCAACCGTCCAACGATATAGACCACATTCAAATCAGGTACGCGAAGATCGGCCATGATTCACTCCATTCTCATCCCTGCATCGGGCAGACCCCATGCCTTCCCAATGCGAAGACGTCGTTCCAGTCCCGTGGACTGAATTATTCGTCGTCCTCGTTTCGGTCGTCATCATCATAACGGCGACTGCGACGCCTGCGATTGTCGTCGTCATCGTCATCCTGGCCACGCTGGGCGCTCGCTTTGATTTCTTCTTCTCGGCGTCGCACCTGCTCCGCCTCCAACTTCAGGGTACGCGCGTCAAAATGGGTCACCAGGTAACGGATGATGGCTTCCGACAATTTATAGTAGCTTTCCAGCTTGACAATAAAGTCGGGTTCTGCTTCAAACCGCACCAACACATAGCTGCCTTCGGTGTGTTTTTTCACCTCGTAGGCCAGCTTGCGTCTGCCCCAGATCTCCGAGCGCACGATAGCACCACTATTTGAAGTGATAAGGTCGTCCACCTCCGTGGCTACCGTTTGGACCGCATCGTCTTCCATTTCTGGCGTGACGATGTACAGCGCTTCGTAAGTTCTCAAGACAATACACCTCTCTTTCATTTACTACGTTGAAAATAACGAAAACCGTTCCGGATTCGGAACGGCGCATTAAGGGCATGATAATAGCAGAAACGCCCGCTACCGCACAAGCGGCAACGGGGCTTCGCATCCCTTGAAGGGGATCAGCTTATTCCTTCGCGATGGCCTTCTGGCGGTAGTGCTCGTCCGGTCGGGTGTCGATGCGGCGAATGTCTTCATCACTGAGGAACTGCGGGCCGCCGAAGCCGGCCGTGCCGACGATGATCTTGGAGATCTTCTCGGCCATCTCAAAGATGTTCAGCACTTTCTGGGCGCTGTCGGCCATGGCGAAGAGGCCGTGGTTCTCCATCATGATGGCCTTGGGCAGTACGCCTTCCTCGTCGATGAACTTCTCCATCTGCGTGCGCACTTCACGGGCCAGAACCAGACCGGGATCGACGTAGGGAATGTACACGGACTTATGGCCCATTACCACGATGTGGTCCGGGCAAATCCGGCCCATGGCGATATCGCGCGCCTGCTTGGAGCAGAGGATCGCGTTGGTCGAGACGGGGTGTGCGTGGCCGATAAACTTGTACTCGGGGTACTTCAGCAGCAGCGCGTGCAGCATGGTCTCCACCGAAGGACGCCGGGTTTCGTTGGGGTTCAAGGTCGATGTCTTGAGCACCTTGTCAACGTCTTCATCACCGGCGTTTGGGTCATCCAGAATCTCGGTCACCTTGGAAATAGAAACCGGCACAAAGCCCTCTTCGTTCATGGTGGCGAGGGTGGTGCCGGAGGCTTTGACGTACATGGTGTCGTCGTCGGTGCGTGCGGAGGTGTTGCCTTCGCCCAAAATGGCGTAGGGCTTGGCCGGATCGCCGAGCGCACGGGACATATTCACCAGTTGTTCTAATACTTCAGACATGGTTTTCTCCTGTTGGTAAAAAGGGAAGGTGTGGGAGTGCTTTAAACTATAGCAAATTGGGGTGCTAAAGCGCACCTTTTTGGGCAGAAAAGCTTGAAAAAGCGCTACAAAGCCGGGTTTCGCTATTTTGTCAGTTCAGGCGGTCCTGGCGGTTTTTGGCGCGGATTGCCTGGAAGAAACCGGTCAGCATGGCGCCGCACTCCGCTTCCAGCAACCCCGGGTAGAGCGCCGGCTGGTGGTTGAAGCGTTCGTCTTCCAAGAGATTCATCAAGGTGCCGCAGACCCCGGCCTTGGGATCGGTCGCGCCAAAATAGACCTCGGCCACCCGCGCCAGGATGATGGCCCCGGCGCACATGGGACAGGGCTCCAGGGTCACGTAAAGGCGGGTGTCTTCCAGCCGCCAACTGCCCAGATAGGCCGCGGCGGCGGTAATTGCGATGACTTCGGCGTGGGCCGTGGGGTCTTGCAGGGACTCGCGTTGGTTGTAGCCCTTGCCAATGATGCGCCCGTCATGCACAATAACGCAGCCCACCGGGACCTCCCCCATCTCGGCGGCGCGTTCTGCTTCGCGCAGTGCGGCGCGCATAAAATGCTCATGTTCGTTGATCATGGGCGGAATTGTTACCGTTTCCAGTGTGTTTTGTCAAGCCGGAAAAGCGCGATGCGGGGTCCACAGGCTTGTATTCAGGCTGAGCGCTGACGTATTGTGTTTGTATCACGGGGGACGGCGTCACTGGGACGCCACATTCAGTAAGGCGGCCATCTATCCGCCCGCAGCCCGCACGGAGTTTTCATGTTATGTCCACATCTACAAAAATCTGGCTTGGTCTGGGATTTTTTCTGTTGTTGAATTTTGGCGGTATGGCCTTTCTCCTGCTATTCCGTACGGCGCAGGCGCCCCGGATGGAAGAAGAGCTGCTGGAGCTTTATCCCGTGCCCGCCTTCAACCTGACCGACCAACGCGAGGAGACCTTCGGCCTGGAAGACCTGGACGGTAAGCTGTGGGTGGCCAAGTTCTTCTTTACGTCCTGTAGTGGCCCCTGCCCGATCATGACGGCAAATATGGCGGATATTCAAACCCAATTCGCCAATGAAGAGATCGTGCATTTCGTCTCGATTACCGTGGACCCAGCGACAGACACCCCCGAGCGGTTGGCGGAATATGCATCAGTATATGATGCAGACCCGGAACGCTGGCACTTTCTCACCGGCGACCTGGAGGTCATCTCCGAGCTGGCCCTGGAAGGCTTCAAACTCGGCGCGCCCGATAGTCCGGTGCACCACGCCGACCGCTTTATTCTCGTAGACGGCAACGGCATGATACGCGGCTATTATGCGGGCACCGAGGAAGAAGGACTGCGCCGCCTGACTGCGGCCCTGGAAACGCTTCTGGAGGAGGCGTAAGTGTAGTTGGGCAGCATGGCGTCGTATTGGAAGATGCAAATAACAACAACCCCCGGATGAAAGAACAAGCGAAGCATGGATGTACATGATTTACCGGCGATCAACGCCCTGTTGAATGGGCTGGCCACGGTTTTTTTGCTGGGCGGCTGGTTCGCCATCAAAGTGAAGCACGATCAAATTTTGCATCGCCGAATGATGATCAACGCCCTCTTTATCTCAGCCCTCTTCCTCGCCAGCTACCTCTATTACCACTACAACGCCGGCGCCATGACCCCCTTCGAGCACGAAGGCTTCATCCGCTATGTCTATTTCTTCATACTCTTCTCCCACATCCCCCTCGCCACGCTCATGGTGCCGTTCATCTTCGCCGCCGTGT
>SKJD01000460.1 GCA_007116095.1 Candidatus Hydrogenedentota bacterium | reverse complement strand
TAACCCGTTACCGCCACGAGGTACGATGCGCCATTGTTGGCTTCCACAACATCCGTTGCAAGATTATGCTTACTTCGAAGCTCCCGGGCGTAGTCCTGCGCGCGTTGTTGGCGGTTGTTCCCTGTGAGATTGGCCAACTGTACGGCCCAGCGCCCCTGACCAGGATCCAGCGGCGTTAATAAATCCTGTTCCCCGATCGAAGGCGAAGACGGCTGTATTGGCGTGGACTGTGCCGGCGCACTCGGCGCCGGACTGGGCTCGGGTTCCGGTGTTGGCGCGGGTTCCGGTTCCGGTTCCGGAGTAGGCTCGGGCTCCGGTTCTGGCTCCGGTTCGGGAACTGTACTCTCCGCAGGCGCAGGCGCAATCGTAGCGTTACCAGTGGCGCCCCCTGCCGGGCTCGTTAACGCAGGCGCATCAATCCGGTCTTCCCGCATCGGCGCATTTTGCGGCACGGTAGCCGGACTTCCCCCGGCAGGAGGTGGCGCCAACTCCACACTACGCGGTCCGCCAGTGCGTTCCTCCGGGCTGGTGTAGGTCTGGCGGGCGCTTCGATTCGGTGAGAGGGGCGTGGTCTGTACGCCTTCCCCCGTCTGCGCTGTCGTGGTTGCAGCGCCCGGGACGGTCTGTGATTCCGACTCGGGCGGCGCAGGGCTTTCCTGCGGGGTCGACAAGGTCTCGGACGGCAAATCGGCAGCCCACTGCTCGGGACTGGTTGCCCGATCCAGTCGTCCCACCAGTACCCCGGCCAGAAAACAAGCCACAGCGATGAACAGGGCAATGCAAATGCCGATTACCATTTCCCCGGAGGTGAATTCCGCCGTCAACTTTTCATTGGAAGCCCTGCTTTTTCTGCTATATGGTTTTGACATGGTCTTCTTCCACTTCCTCTGTCACCTGATTCGAGGCGACATCGTTTTCATCCACGTCATACGCTTCTTCTTCATCATCGTCAAAGTCGTCGTCATTATCAAATGCTTCATCATCGCCATCATTCGTATCTGGTGCGTCCAGGCCCCCCTCTTCGGGGGCCTTGTCTGAAGATGCCGTCTGAGCCGGCTCCGCCTCTGACGGTTGTTGCGCTAAGGTTGCTTCCGCATCATCATCAGCAGCCGCTTCCAACGTACGCAAGCGGTCCAACATTTGGATTCGGGCCATGTCCAGCTCGTTAAAACTGAAGCTCGGGTCCCGGACTTCTATCAGGCGGTTGCCAATGCGGTCGGAGTAAAGCAGCAACTTCACTTCGCCGTCGGCTTCATCCGACTGTTTAATCAGGCGAAATACTTTCTGCCGTCGCAATAACTGCGCCGCGAGAAAAGCCATGGCCTGTTCATTGCGCGACTCCGCTTCCACCGACTCATAAAACAACTGCCGCAGTGGCGAGAATTGCTCCGTAGGCTCCGCCTCTGCTACTTTCGGGTCATAGTATTGTGTAGTCCAGGCGGAATAGGCCTGCTTGCGCGCCGCGGCATCCTTGCACTGCACACAGTGATCCTCCCTGTCCAAGGTTTCCTCGACCACAAAGACGTGGGAGTAGACATATTGATCATGCTCGAATTTGACTGCGCATGCTGTACAGGCATGGGCTGTTTTACTAATTTTTATTTCCATAAAGACGAAACTATCAACACACCTTAACAAAAATGTTGTTGTAATTAAAATTTGGGATATTCTGGCGAATTCGGGCTGCTGCCTATTCCAACGAAACGCACTCCTTGGTATACAACTACAGCCATTATAGCTTATCTTGGGGCTGCTACGATACTACCCCCAATTTTTAGCAGGTCGATCAGTATCTGCCCGGGAACGGTCAGCACCTTGAGGGCATCGCTTGTCACCTGCCCCGCGCCACTGACCAATGTTACCCCCACCCCGGGCAATCCGGCCAACTCGCCCCGCGGATTAAAGACGGGGCCGCCGATGTGAAAACCAAGTACAATGTCGTTTTGGGTGATACGGTGCCCTTCAATATTGAAATTGTCCCGCAACACGGGAATCCGCTCCGCCGTTGACGGGGACACAGCGACGCTGATGTCATAGTACATGTCGCCCATCTGGTAAAAATGCCCGCCGCCGGTAATGGTCACCCCGTCGCCCATCAGGAGCATATTTGGAGATCGCACCTGATCACCATGCAGTTCAATGTCACTGCGCAACTGCGAGAAACGCATCGAGGGGGGCAAGGCCGATATATCGCCTTGCAAGTACTGCTCGAATTGCACGGAGAGATAATCCGCGCTGAACTGTCCATCCTCCACCAGAAACGCTCCGTCACCACGCAAGGTCATGGGATCGTCCCGGTCATAGCTAAAATCGATATGCCCGGTGTTGGACCCCGTAAGCACGGCAGGCAACTCCAGATGCGCCAGTAAATATTGTGTGGGCACACGGTCCCAGGCGGCTTCCAGCGAGACGACGTTATTTATACGATCAACCCCATAGCGGCCCTCGACGTTCCCTTCGCCGACATCCGCGTAAAAACTTTCCACTTCAATGCGTTCTTCATGCGCAAAGCCTTCGCCTGTAAAGTTACGTCCTTCCCAAGGCAGCAGGGCCAATTCTTCTACCTGGGCGCAAAAACGGGCCTCGACCCCGGCAGGTGGATACCGTTCATCCAACAACGGATCATCCGGTCGTATCGGGCGAATCCAGGATTCCGTCAACGGCGGGGTACGGCCATAGGCTGCTTCGATGTCAAGAAAAAGATCACGCTCCTCGCCCATTTTTGTAAAGGTAGCCTCGATTGAGAAATCCCGCACCAATATCGGGGTATCCGTACCCTCCGGATAAAACGCCCCCTCGTCGAAGAAGCCTTTGAGTATTACTACCGAACTGTTCGGCGTTTCCGGCAAGCGGCGCCAGGTAAATTCACCGTTACGCGCCGGCGCGCCCCGGAAGGTGTAGGGCGTGCGGATACACTTGCCCGCAGTGGCCACATTGACCGTATCCGCCAGCACCCGCGCATAATGCGTCTGCCATTTCTCCCCCGTCCAGACGGTATCCACCGAAAAAATCAAAGGCGTCGTATCCAGCAGGGCTTCGCCGAAAACCTGGATACTTTGTTCTGGAAAGATGTCCACCTTCAGGGTACTGATATTCGCACCGACGCCCGGCGTCTTGTGAAACCACCAGTCATGCTCTATGTCGGCCTGCGTGGCGTTGATTGCCAACTCAATCTGGTAATGCCGTGGGGTCAACGTGCCTTGTGCCTGCACGACAGCGCTTCCGGCAAGCACGGTGCGGGGAAGCCGTTCCAGGCCGGGGATGGCTTCCATGTTATGCAACGAGCCCTGCAAAGTTAGCTCCACCTGCTCCCGGTCCGGGTAAACGGTAATGGCGCCAGTGATCAAATCGTCAAACAACTCCGCCCGGAGCCCCTCCAGCAATACGCGGTCACCACTCAACTGGATGTTGCCATAGATATGCTCCAGGGTGATGTCCTGGGCAGCATGCTGCATTCGACCACCTGCCAAACTTAATGAAGCTTCGGGCAAGGTGTCCGGTCCGTGCCACGCCAACTGTAACTGGGTAAAGTCCAGGTCCAGGTGCGGCCACGTCGACGCACTCGGCGTGAAGTCCAGGTTCCCTGCCGCGACCTGCGCCACCAGCGACAGATCCGGGGCATTTATGGGACCTACCATATCCAACTGCAGGGCATGGGGTGATTCCAGCTCCAACACCAGCGCACCATAGGTCGACAACTGTTCGCGAAAATAGCCGTCTAGTATTTCGGTGACGGGCAGGTCCTGCATTGACAGCTGCAGGTTCAGCTCGGGTGTAGCCCCGGCAAAGGAGATGCTCCCCTCCAGGCGTCCGCCCAACGGATAGGTATCAGCCTGTGCCGATTTCAGGGCCAGCAGCTTGTCGGTAACATGATAGGTAGCCAGGGCGGTGAGGCTGCCGTTGGCCGGCGTGTCGAAAAGGGGCTGGTTGTGCAACGCAAAGTCCGTCAGGCCCATCTCCAGGGTTACCAGCATATGCTGCGCCCCCTGACCGGTGATCTGCAGCGTCGGCACGATTTCCCCGCCGGCAACCCAATTGTCCAGTTCCGGGTAAAAAGGCAGGACATGCTGCAGCTCCAGGGCCTCCAGAACCAAACGCAGGTGAAAATCCTCGGGAGCGGCAAAGCGCAGGTAGGCATCAAAACCCAGGGGCGTTCCCGGGTCCAGAAAGCCGGAAATTCGTCCCTGGATGTCCCGGGCTCCGGACAGATGGGCAATATCAAAATCCAAACCGCCAAAGAGCAGTGGCGGTACATCTTCGAGTCCCTGGAGGGCGACGCTGCAGTCCGTTCCGGTGACGCGAAATGCCTGCTCCAGCAGCAACGTCGGTATTGGGTGCTGCGCTTCGTCCGCGGCCGGCGTTTCCTCCTGAAGGCGTCGACTCCAGGCCTCCCCGGCCTCTAGGGAAAGCGTGGCGCCCTCCAGATGCAGGCGCTCCAAGGAAATGACGCCACCCAGCAAGTCCGCCAGGTTTACTTCCAGCGTCGCCTCGGGGGCCTGCAAGTGGAAGGTTCCACCGTCCGGGATGGCTCCGGAAAAATCCAACCCGGTCATACGCACACCGCGTAGGCGATAGAACTGGACCGTGTCCGCAGAAATATCCAGCCCGGTGCGGGTTATAAATACCTCATAGATTCGCTCGCCGACGCTGTCCATTTCCTGCCGCAGCCAATACACACCCCAGGACAGCAGCGCAGCGAGCAAAAAAACACCCGCAAACAACCACAGCCGACGTCGGCGACCAGGTGCATTTGCGGGTGTTTCAGATTTTACTTCATCATCTCCGGATGTACTTGCAGCCGGGGTGTGCAACGACAGATGCGGTTCCACTGGATCAACTGCCGACGCTTTCGGGTCTTCGGCGGGCAGGGCAGCAACAACGGTCGAATCGGCCTTATGCCGGTTCCGTGTCCTCTGTGTTGGCTGTTGCTGCTTCCGCTTCATTCTTTTCCCCGTCCGGCCCATACCAGTCCAGCCCCTTGAGCTTGACGACATCGCGGCGAATCTGCTCCGCCGTGTCCGGGTTATCTTTCAAGTATTGCCGGGTGGCCTCACGCCCCTGTCCAAGGTTCTCCCCATTCATGGAGAACCAGGAACCGCTCTTGTTGATGAGCTTCATCTCCACGGCCAGGTCCAGCAGATCACCTTCTTTCGAAATGCCTTCCGCAAACAGAATATCAAATTCAGCCTGCCTAAAGGGAGCACTCAGCTTATTTTTAACTACCTTGACCTTGACCCGGTTCCCGACGTGCTCTTCCTTGTCCTTGACGGCGGCGATGCGGCGAATGTCGAGGCGGACGCTGGAATAGAACTTCAGCGCACGGCCCCCGGTCGTCGTTTCCGGACTGCCAAACATCACCCCAATTTTCTCACGAATCTGGTTGATAAAGATAACCGACGTATTGGAACGGCTGATGATGGCGGTAAGTTTACGCAGCGCTTGCGACATGAGCCGTGCTTGCAGCCCGACATGTGAGTCGCCCATTTCACCTTCCACCTCCGCCCTTGGCACGAGCGCCGCCACCGAGTCCAAGACGATGATGTCTACGGCATTGCTGCGCACCAGGCTCTCGCAGATTTCCAGCGCCTGCTCGGCTGTGTCCGGCTGGGAAACCAGCAGGTTGTCAATATCCACGCCGATTTTCTGGGAAAAAGAGGGGTCTAGCGCATGCTCTGCATCAATAAAGCAGGCGATCCCGCCTTTGCGCTGGGCGCTGGCGACCGCATGTAAGCTAAGTGTTGTCTTACCCGAGGACTCCGGGCCGAATATCTCCACCACACGGCCCCGCGGAATCCCGCCGACCCCCGTGGCAATGTCCAGCGACAGGCTTCCCGTGGAAAACGCATCGACATTACGCGCATGGCTGGGATCGCCCAGCCGCACCAGGGTCCCCCGGCCAAACTGCTTCTCCAGTTGCGCTACCGCGATATCCAGCGCCTTGTTTTTGCCGTTGTTGTCCATTGCTTGGTTTGCCATTGTGGGAAGACCTCCTCCATTGATATACTGAAAATATGTTCACCTTGCCCGCATATAGTGACACATTTTTTTCGCCATGTCAAATCCATGCCACACATCACGGATCAGGCTGATAATGCCCTGTCTATTGCTACACCGCCATACCCCGGGTCCGGCGCAATTGCCCGCAGGCCGCGTCAATGTCCTGGCCCTTTTCCCGGCGCAATGTCGTGGTGACACCATGCATCAGCAGGGCATCCCGAAAAATTTCGCATTGCTCCCGGGATGATGGCGAATAGGGCAGGCCGGCGACCGGATTCCACGGAATCAGGTTCACCGTAGCGCGTATCCCGGCCATGTAGCGGACCAAATCCGCCACGTCCTCCAAGCGGTCGTTCACCCCGGCCAGCAAGGTCCACTCAAAGGTAATCTGCCGATCCGTGCGTGTCTGGTACTCGAGGATCGCCTGGCGCAACCGCTCCAGGGAATAGCGCCGGTTCAACGGCACCAGCTTCGAGCGCAATGTATCGTTCGCTGCGTGCAGCGACACACTCAGGCGCACCTGCCAGTCTTCCTGGGCAAAGCGTTCAATGCTGGGCGCCTCCCCGGCCGTCGAGACCGTAATCTTGCGCGCGCCGATACCGAGTCCTTCTTTTTCCATGAGCAGGTGGATGCTTTTCATCACAGCATCGTAGTTGCGGAAAGGCTCGCCCATGCCCATATAGACAATGTTTGGCGTGCGACCGCCGAGTTCCTCATCCCGCAGCAGGTAAAGCGCCTGTTCCACGATTTCGCCCGGCGTCAGGTTGCGGGTAAAGCCGGCCATGCCCGTGGCGCAGAAGTCGCACTTGAGCGCGCAGCCGACCTGCGACGAAACACAGAGGGTGACCCGGTCGCGATCGCGGATCAACACCGATTCCACACTCTCGCCGTCGGGCAGCCGCAACAGCGCTTTTTTCGTTCCGGTCCGCGGAGATTGATCCATGTGCAGCAAGGTCAGGCAAGACGCCGCGCAGCGCGCTTGCAGTTTTTCCCGCATGGCCTTGGAGAGGTCCGTCATCTCGGCGAAGTCCAGCACCTGCTTCTGATGCAGCCAGCGGAAGAGCTGTCGCGCCTGAAAGGGTTTAATCTCCAGCGCCGCCGCCAGCTCCGCCGGACTCAGGTCACTCAGTCGCAAGGATTCGTCTTTTATATTCGTTTCATTCATTCTATTGGCTCCGGGTAAACCCGTTCAAAACCACGCTGCCGCAACGCCTGGTGCTGGGCCTCCAAATCAAAGAGCGCCGCATCCAGACTGCGATTCAACGTAATGTTGCTAAAGGCAAATTCCATCCGCGACTCATGCAGCGGAAATTCTGTGGCCACATCGGCCGGAAAACGCACCCCCTCCAGCAGCCGGTAATTGTTGAGACGGGTCTCGGCGATCAGGGTCCCGCTTTCCGGGTCCAACAGCTTGCTCTCACGCACCACCCAGGCCGGGGCCGCCTCCAGACGCAGCCGGCGTCGCGGATAATTGCCTTGGGGAGCATATATATCCAGCAGCGCCCAAAGCCCGTCTTCCTCTTCGTGAAAAGTGTCCAGATGCACCCGCTCCCGGGGCAACGCCCCCCAGTCTTCCTGCTGGAATATTTCATGGAGCAAATCCACCGGTGAAAT
>SKJD01000346.1 GCA_007116095.1 Candidatus Hydrogenedentota bacterium | reverse complement strand
GGTTCCGATCCGGTCGTCTTCTTCGAGAGCCAGCGCCTCTACTCGGCCCAGACCGAAATCTTCCACGAAGGCGGTGTGCCCAAGGACTACTACCGTGTACCCATCGGTGAGCCGAACATCGTTAAGGAAGGCAAGGACCTGACCATCCTGACCTTCGGCGGCACGCTCTACCGCGCCTGGGATGCCGCCCAGCAGATGGAGAAGGAACACGGCATCTCCGTCGAGCTGATCGATGGCCGCAGCCTGGTCCCCTTCGACTACGAAATCCTGGTCAACTCCATTAAGAAGACCGGCAAGCTCATCCTGGCCAGTGACGCCTGCGAACGCGGCAGCTACCTGCACACCGTGGCGGGCAACGTGACCCAGATGGCCTTCGACTATCTGGATGCGCCGCCGGTGGTCTTGGGCGCGCACAACTGGATCGTGCCCCCGGCTGAGATGGAAGAAGACTACTTCCCGCAAGACTTCTGGTTCCTCGACGCCTACCACCAGCAGATCAAGCCGCTTCCCGGCCATCAGCCCCGCATCGATCGCAGCGAAGCAGAAATGCTGGCCCTGTCGAAGTACGGTGTGAAATAAAGCACTGTCCACACGTTGACAATATCGAGACTGCGGACAACCGCTGTCATGCAAGAAAGTTCGCAGTCCCGATTTTTATAGTTTCCTCAGCTCCCAATGTCCCTACCTCCTAAGTCCGGGGCGGATGTAGCCGAAAGGTTCCAACCGCCCCGGTACTTAATATGGCCACCTTTCTTTACGTATCGTATAAAGCGGTCATAATGCTTGACACGGGCGGGGCAGTATGTTAGAATTTTGCTTGTTAGCACTCGATTCTGTGGAGTGCTAACATCTCCCGGGCGCTAACCCGGGACGTATCTTATTTCCACACACTTGAGATAACCACACAGGTCGTGTGGTGTGTTTGGGTGTTTCTTCCGCAGTCGCGGAGTTTATCAAAGCAAAGGAGAACGTAGGATTATGGCCAAACAACTCCTCTTCGATCAGGATGCACGGCTAGAACTGTTGGCGGGCGTGGACAAGCTTGCCAATGCGGTCAAAGCCACCCTCGGCCCACGCGGTCGCAATGTCCTCATTGAAAAGTCTTTCGGCGCCCCGAAAATCACCAAGGACGGTGTGACGGTTGCCAAGGATATTGAGTTAGAAGAACCTTTTCAAAATATGGGCGCCCGCATGCTGCGGGAGGCCGCCAGCCAGACCAATGACGAGGCGGGTGACGGCACCACAACAGCCACCGTGCTGGCTCAGTCCATCGTACACGATGGCATGAAGCAGGTGACCTCTGGCGCCAACCCCATCTACCTCAAGCGCGGCATCGACAAGGCCGTCGCCGTGGCGGTGGAAGCCATCAAGGCCAACGCCAAGAAGGTGAACAACCGCGAAGAGATCAAGCAGGTGGCGACGGTGTCGGCCAACGGCGATGAGACCATCGGCGACATCATTGCGGACGCCATCGAAAAGGTCGGTGAAGACGGTGTGATCACCATCGAAGAAGGCAAGAGCCTGGAAACCGAGGTGGAACTGGTCGACGGAATGCAGTTTGACCGCGGTTACCTCTCCTCCTACTTCGCCACGCGCCGGGAAGACCTGACCGCTGTCCTGGAAGATTGCTATATCCTCTGCTGTGAGAAGAAAATCTCCAGCATCCAGGAAATTCTGCCTGTGTTGCAACAGGTTGCCCAGAGCGGCAGCCCGCTGCTTATCATCGCCGAAGATGTGGAAGGCGAAGCCCTGGCGACCCTGGTGGTCAACACCCTGCGCGGCATCCTGAAGGTCTGCGCGGTGAAGGCCCCGGCTTTCGGCGACCGTCGCAAGGAAATCCTGCGTGACATCGCCATCGTGACCGGCGGTGAGTACATCACCGAAGACCTTGGCGTGAAGCTGGACAGCGTCACCATCGACCAGCTTGGCCGCGCCAAGCGTGTGGAAGTCACCAAGGACAACACCACCATCATCGAAGGCGGCGGCGACAAGAAGGAAATTCTGAGCCGCTGCGAGCAGATCCGTCGCGCCGTTGAGACCACGACCTCCGACTACGACCGCGAGAAGCTCCAGGAACGCCTGGCCAAGCTCGCCGGTGGTGTCGCGGTTATCCGCATCGGCGCCGCCAGTGAAACCGAGCTGAAAGAGAAGAAGGACCGCGCCGACGACGCGCTCTCCGCGACCCGCGCCGCTATTGAAGAAGGCGTGGTGGCCGGCGGTGGCGTGGCCCTGCTGCGCGCCCGCGCCAAGGTTGACGCGATGGAACTCGAAGGCGACGAAGCCCTCGGCGTCAAGATTCTCAGTCAGGCCATGAAAGAGCCCCTGCGCATGATCGCCCGCAACGCCGGCCTCGAAGGCTCGGTCGTTGTCGAGAACGTGATGAAGGCCAAGGGCAACACCGGCCTTAACGCCAACACCGGCGTGATGGAAGACCTGGTCAAGGCTGGTATCATTGATCCCGCCAAGGTCATCCGCTGCGCCCTCCAGAACGGCGCCAGCGCCGCCTCCATGATCATCACCACCGAATGTCTCGTTACCGACATTCCGGAAGATGAACCCCCGATGCCCGCTGGTGGCGGCGGCGGTATGGGCGGTATGGGCGGTATGGGCGGTATGGGTGGCATGGGCGGCATGATGTAGCCCCCGGCTGCACATCCATCTATACAGCCAGCCCACAGCGCCTGCAAATCAGTCCATTCAACCGGGCTTGTCGATTCACAGCAATCGTCAAGCCCGGTTTTTCATCGTGTAGTGCTGATATTATCGATCAATACGATTTGTTATGCGGCGTAGGGGCGAACCTTGGGTTCACCCACTCCCGTCAATCCTGCGCAGGCAGGAGTCCAGTATTACGTGAAAACATAACAATACAGCAATTAACCAGCATGTTGTGGCGCATGGTCGCAAGGCCTGGTAACGGTAACCCAAGTTAAATCAACGAACTGGTTCCCTGCCTTCGCAGGGATGACGTGGGCGGGAAACCCCACCCACGCGGGCGAACACAAGGTTCGCCCCTACGCTTCGTTATGAATTGACAAAATCGGAAATATCAGAACTACACCCAAAGAAAACCGACCCCAGCGGGGTCGCGGATGATCAAACAAGTCAACATCTTAAGCAACGCTTTCAGCGTAGCGGAGGTGGTGGTATCGCTTACCCAGGGCTGTATTTAGCAAAGCTCCTTCGGAGCAATTTTTTTATTGGTATGGACTTTACGACGCAGCATACCCGCATATCCGCATATCGCGCCTTTGCGTTAAAATTGGCCCGTTATTACTGCTGCGACCCCTTCGCCGGTCGGGCTGGTGATATGGCCGAAGGCAGCAAACTTACATCTGAAGCAATATACCCACAGCCTGCTATGGCTTCCGCGTTTTCCATGCTTTCCGCTGTAATAAATCGCTGTTCAGAACGCCCTGATCCCGGAACAATAAACGTATTACTCCCCGATGCCGTAGGGGTCCGAGTCCGGCGCGAGGTCATGCTGAATGGCGAGCAGTAAATGATGCTCCGCATCGCCCCGTTCACGGGCGGCCAGGGCGTCTTTCACGATTTGCACGATGTCGCCACCGGTGATGTCCTCGGCGGCGGCAATGCCGAAGGGTAGCGGCAGGTCGTTTTTATGGGCCAGCACAAGGGCGTCAAGGACGCACTCCATGTTCCCGCCAGCCATCAGATGCAGCTCGCATTCGTGCAGGCTGATATCCATGTCCAGGCCCTGGGCCCGGCGCCAGGCGCGCAAGACCCGGTAGGGCGAGCCGCCACGAAAGTACATGGCGAGAATCTCCCCCAGGCTCAGGGGAATACCGTGACGGCGGGCATAGCTGTAGGCGCGTGGAATTGAAATCATGGTGGTTGCTGTCGGTGCGTTCCCTTTAGAAAATGCCCCGGTTATCCCGGCGCTTGTATTTCAGTTTCTCCGGCGGCAATTCGATGTTGAGCAGGCAGAGGTCGTTTGCCTCCAGCTCCGGCAGGTTTTCCAAGACTTCAATGAAGCGTTCCCGCTGCTCGGGGCGGATCACATTCTCCGTCAGGTTTTCGAATTTCTTGAGGTAATCCACCCGTTCCCAGGGCTTGGCGCCAAGGCAATGCGCATTGGCCACGGCGATTTCATCAATCAATTTCTTGCCGTCCTTGAAGACGATCTCCACCCGCCCGCCGAAAGCCTTCTCCAGCGGATCGGCTGCATGGTAGCGGCGGGTCCATTCCGGGTCTTCCACGGTGCGAATCTTGTGCCACAGGCGGATCGTGTCTGGCCGGTTGGCGCGCTCGGGGGCATAGCTGGAGATGTGGTGCCAGATGCCGTCCTGCAGGGCGACTGCGAAGATGTACATCAGGCTGTGGTCCAGGGTTTCCCGGCTGGCCTTGGGGTCCATCTTCTGCGGATCGTTCGCCCCCGTACCGATCACATAATGCGTGTGGTTGCTGGTGTATATCGTGATCGACTCAATGTCATCGAAGTTCATGATCTTCACGCGAATACTGAAGGCGAGATCGATGAAGGCCTGGCTCTGGTACTCCCCCGAGTGCTCCTTGGGATAGGTCTCCAGGATCGCCCGACGCGCCTCGCCATCCTCCGGCAGGCTTAGTTCATACCGCGCCTGGGGGCCGCCCAGCATATGCGCGATGACACTGTCCTCGCCTTCATAGATAGGCGCCGGGCTTTTCTCGCCGCGCATCGCCCGGTCCACCGCTTCCACCGCCATTTTCCCGGCATGGGCCGGCGCATAGGCCTTCCAACTGGAAATCTCGCCCTTGCGGGATTGCCGGGTTGTGAAAGAGCAATGCACCGCCTGGTTGATGGCGTTGAAGATGGTCTCGGTGTCCAGCTCCAGCAGCGCCCCGATCCCCGCCGCCTGCGCCGGGCAGAGGTGGGCGGTGTGGTCGATCTTGTGTTCATGCAGACAGATGCTTTTTGCCAGACACACCTGCGTCTCATACGCCGCCAGAATCCCCCGGATGAGGTCCAGACCGCTGAGGCCGTGGTTCAACCCGCACTGCTGGGCCACCGCGAGCACGGGGGGAATCGTATCCGCCGGGTGCGAGTATTCCGCAGCAAGGAAGGTGTCGTGCATGTCCAGCTCGCGCACGGCCGCACCGTTGGCCCAGGCCGCCCACTCGGCGGCGAAGGTCAGTTCATTGCGCACCCCGAAGATCGCCGCCCCTCCTTTCCGGGGATGGGCCAGCGCCTGACTGCGCGCATTGGCGACCGGCTGCCGGTTGATTGCGGCGATGGCCACGGCGGCGTTGTCGATGATCCGGTTGATCACCATTTCCCGTGCGACCGTATCGATCGGGGCCTTCGCCACCGCCATCTCGGCAAGCCGCCAGGCCAATTGTTCCTCACGCGGCAACATGTCCGCCGAGGGATGTACTTTTACTTCGTAGCTTTGCATGATCACCTTAATCCAGTTTGAAGCAATGGGCACGGGCAGATCACCAGCCGAAAAAACGCTGGATATCTTCTATGAGATAGCCTATGTGGCTCACGAGAGGAATCGATCTTGGCAACATGACAAATAAACCAAAAACAACCAAACAGATCAGCGTGGCTACACAACCAGCCAGCCGGTCCTTGGTCTTCTCACTGAGCTCCCAGCGCTTGGGGGCTGACGTTTCATCCGGCCCGGGAATGTCCTCATGGAATCGCCGCATATTGTATCCATAGATTACGCAGATTATGTTTAGTATGAAATGTTCAGGGTGTAGTTCTCACATTACGACCAGAAAAATTCGTCAGGTGAGTATTATTAATTAATATCCCTATTTTACTTAATCTATAAAGCCTATTGGTGAAAAAATCTGTGATTTTTCCAAAAACCACCTCAGAATCGCCCATTCGTCATGCCTGCGCAGGCAGGCATCCAGGCACGTTTGAAGGTCTACTGCCCTCGGGCATATCACCACCCGACCGCGGAGCGACCGCAGCATGTAGCGCAACCGTTTAGGCAACGCTTTCAGCGTAGGGGGGTTGCTGGTCTTGTTGCCCCAGGGTAGGCCTTGCCCTTGCGGTCAAGTCCAACCCTGGGCTGTATTTAGCAAAGCTCCTTCGGAGCAATTTTGAGTTGGTATGGATTTTACGACACCGCATATCCGCGCTTTGCGTCTCTGTGTCTTTGCGCCTATGCGTTAAAAAATATAATCGTCCGTGTCTTCCGTGCTTTCCGTGGTAAAACATCACCGGATTGCAAACCCAAAATCTGTGTTAATCTGCGCAATCTGTGGATAAAATTTGCTGTTACCAGCCCAGCTCTTTACGAATATATTCCCAGGAGCCCCGGGTCTCGGTATGGTAGAGGATAAAAACCAGCCCGGCGATGACCAGCGCGGTGATCGTCCAGGCCACGATTGTCGCAGGGATGTCGCGGTGCCGGGCGCCGCGCTGTTGCTCAATGCTGAAGGGCGACATCAGATGCTCAAAGATACCGGAACTCAGGTAAGAGAGCACCCCGCCTAAACCATGGCGGTTGTATCGCCTGGGTCCCACACTACCAAGCAGCATCTCCATCAGGATTTTCCGCCATCCACTACGCACCGGAGACATCCCAAGATGCTTCTTGCCGGTTATGGGCCATCTTTGATCTCCCCTGTTACCACCGGTAATTGAAAGCGGCTATCCGCGGCAACAGTATAATGCCCAACACCAGACCAACCGCCACCAACATCAGCAACCAGGCCACAATCGTGGCCGGCCAATCCCGGTGTTTGCCGCCACTGAGATAGGGCCGGCGGTTCAAGGTCTCCAAGGGACCCTCCAGGTACCACCGATAAACAAAATATGACATCCAAAGCGGTCCGCAAATCACGAACCCAACCAGCCTAAACATCGCTGCGCTCCTCCGAAAGTTGCGTGCGTGCGGCCAGTCGGGCTAACTATTGCTTGCGCTTAACTGGCCGCCTTCGCCTCCTCGACAATCTTCATCAGACGGCGCCCGTACTCGACATACGACTGGAAGAGGGCTTCTTCGCTGTCCGCTTCCTGGCCGGTATGAATGACCGCCGCCAGGTGCGGTTCGATGGAGAAACCGCCGTCGTAGCCCCGGGCCAACAAGTCGGCAATCGTTTCCTTTACGTAGCCTTCGCCTTCGCCGCAGTAGGTGTACACATTCTGGCCATTGGTATGCTTGGCGTCCTTGATGTGCACATAGCAGATGGCGTCCTTGACTTTCTGGTAATAGTCCCAGGCGTCCTGGCCGTAGGTCACCGGATTGCCTGTATCATATACCACCTTCAAGGCGGGACTATTCACTTCTTCCAGGAGGACCAGGTTGTTTGCAGGAGACAGCCCACCCCAGCCGCTGCAATTCTCATGCGCCAGCACGATGCCTTCGCCTTCGGCAATCCGGGCGAACTCTTTCACGCGCTTGATGGCCTCATCCCGCCACTCGGCTTCCGGCCAGGGCTTGTCCTGATCGTTCGGGTAGCTCATGATGCGGATAAACGGCGTGCCCAGGCGTTTCATCCGGGGAATGGAGCGCTTCAAATCATCGTAGTCTACCTGGGGATCGCTCGAGATGGGCCGCGCCCAGTTGGCGATGGCGCTGCCGAAGCAGGAGACCTGCATCCCGACGTTCTTTATCTGTTCTTCGATTTGCACAAACTTGTCGTCATGAAGCTGGGTGATGTTCTCGC
>SKJD01000197.1 GCA_007116095.1 Candidatus Hydrogenedentota bacterium | reverse complement strand
TGAACCCGGAAGAAGTGCGCATTACGCATATCCACCTGAACGATCAGACCTGTTCGGGCCTGGAACATAAGAAAATCCCGGTTTTCAGCGTGCAGTACCACCCGGAGTCTTCACCCGGTCCACATGACAGCCGCTACCTCTTCGCACGCTTTATCGAGATGATGGAAAAGGCCCGGGGCGAAAAGGTTGCCTCCTGACAGCTTTGCTATTTGGATGCTGCAATAGTGGCGTAAACAGCGCCTGGAAGTACTACCCATGACGTCGAGCCCGATACCGCCGTTGATGCAACGTTACCCAGTGCTACAGGAAGCCTTTCCTGTGGTCCATCTGGCGACTTTGCCGACACCGGTTGGGTGCCTGACGCAACTGGAAGCGACCTTGCCGGTGGAAGGGCTCTGGATCAAGCGGGATGATCGGAGCGCCGAACCCTACGGCGGCAACAAGGTGCGTAAGCTGGAGTACCTCTTGGGCTGGGCCCAAGCGCAGGGGCATCCGGCAGTCCTGACCTTTGGCGCGGCGGGCTCGAACCATGCCCTGGCCACGTCGCTGTACGCCCAATGGCATGGCCTGCGCTGCCACGCGATACTCTCGCCCCAGGAAAACAGCCCGACAGTACGTAAAAACCTCCTTGGGCATCTGGCGGCCGGGACCACGCTCCATCCCGTTTCCGGGCGTCGTGCGGGGCAACAGCGCTGCTGTGAGATTCTGTGCGAGGAATACGCCGACCATGGGCGCCTGCCTTTCGTGATTCCGCCGGGCGGATCCTCGCCTTTGGGCATGCTGGGGTATGTGAACGCCGGGCTCGAGCTGGCGGCGCAAATCGAAGCAGGGGAACTGCCCCGGCCGGACGCCATTTATGTTGCCTCCGGCACCATGGGCACCTGTATCGGTCTGCTGATCGGCCTGCAATGCGCCGGTTTGGATATGGTCCAGGTGGTGGCGGTGCGGGTGACAGTCGCGCCCTTTACCAGCCCCGAGAAAGGTCGTCTGTTACACCAGGCGACTGGTCGCATGCTCCACGATGTGGACCCCGCCTTCCCCTGCTTCCCCTTTCCCGAGGCGCAATTCATCCTGAAAGACGCACAGCTTGGCGCGGGTTATGGATTCCCGACGGTGGCTGGCGAGGCCGCGGTGCAGGCGATACAGGCTGCCGAGGGCATTTCCCTGGAAGGCACGTATACCGGCAAGGCCCTGGCCGGGCTTGTCGAAGATGCGGAAAACAGGGTGCTGTGTCAGAAAAAAGTCCTTTTCTGGAACACCTACAACAGTCAGGACCTGACCCCGCTTATTCAAGACAAAAACTACCGGGACCTGCCCGACGACTTCCACGCCTACTTCACAGAAACCGAAGGCGTCTGACACAAAATGGCCCACTGCAATCGCGAGGATCACAGTGGACCGAGGTATCCGTTTCAGGGATTGAGCTCCTGATTCAATTACTGCGTCTTACTCCGTGCGGTAGCGGTAGTTGAAGCGGCCCAACGGGGCCACATCGCCGCTGAGGTAGAAGTCCATGATGTCACCCGGCGCTTGCAGGTGGTCCGCCCACTTGAAGTCCAGGTTGAACGCCGAAGTGTCCGCCAGCCCCAGCGCCTCGCGGGGGATGCGCAGGTGCACTTTATTGCCTTCAACGCGCATGGGTAGCTCGGCTATCTCCTCCCAGGCCCAGTCTTCCGGGTTTGCGCCACTGTGTCGCGCCAGACTGGTCCGCGTGGCGTCTTCCACACGCAGGTTGGCGATGAAATTGTAGCCCTGCCAGCCGGTATCGTGTGCGCCATCGGTGTTGAGCAGCAGCCACATCCAGTTGTCGCCTTCCCAGGAGGTGATGGGCTCGCGGGTTTCGGCGTAGAAATAGAGGTACGTGTCGTCCCGCGCCACCTTCAGCAGTCGGAAGTCATTGCGACCGGTCTCGTTCGTGTAATGCAGGCGCGCCACACCGGGATGGTCCCGGGGCAGGGTCTCGTTGATGGTGTCTTCAAAGCCCGGTTCGACGGCGCCCCACTGCGCGAAATCGCCTGATATGTCGATTGTGATGGCGTCCGAGGCTCCAGGCAGTGCAGGTACGCCCTTGTACCGACGGACATTGTTTACAAGCTGGTAGTAGTAGTTGTCTTTGTGGGAAGCCTTGGCCATCTCAATGTCCCGGCTGTTTTCCTGGTCGAACTGATCCACGAACATGACCGGCTCCGCCTCGCTCCGGAAGCGTCCAGCGATCCATTCGTTCCAGCCGGTGACCATGACAAAGGGCGGATCCAGCTCGATGGCGTATTCAAATTGTTCCTGCATGTTCAGTCCCAGGTCCACTGCATTGGGCCGTGGGTCTTTCTCCCCATTGTGGAAGCTACGCCCCCGGGCATTGCCCAGGCTCATGCTTGTGACCTTGCCGTCTGCACGCGCCAGATTCTGCGCCACCGAGACATTGACCTGCTCGGGGACCTCGGGATCGTCGGTATAGCCGTAGGGCTGGGGATAGGTCGCTTCCCAGTGCCAGGCGTTTTCCGTGTTCACCATCTCGAAGGGCCAATGGGCCTTGCGCAGGGTGAAGAATTCCCGGACTTCCTCGTCGGCCTGGGCGGGATCCGAAATCAGCAGCGGCTTTCCCTCCCAGCGGAACCAGAGATCGTCATAAAGGCCCGGCTTGTAGAGGTCCTCAAAGAGTTCGCGGGCCGTCTCCCCGGCGCGGGTATTCGTCATGAAGGTGACCTGCGGGGTGCGCCCGCCATCCGCCCGGACCTCCGCGAAGACCTCCAGCAGCTTCATGTAGACGTCTTTGTAGGTGACCCGGTTGGTCGTGTCGAAGATCAGGGTGTCAACCCCTGCTGCGGCCAGGAGATGCGCATGCCGTCGCAGCACCCAGGGATCGGCGTTTCGGTAGAAGCCATAGAGCGGCTCATCCCAGAAGTGCATTGCGCCTTGCGGTCCCCAGAGCGGGGAATCCGGCTTTTCCAATGCGTCGGGATCGGCCGCCATGATCTGGGACACGATATAGGGCCCATCGTCGGTGGCGTCGTGGTAGCCGTTCCAGAGAAAGTAGAAAATTCCGACGAAACGCCCGTCGCGTGGGGCGGGGGCTTCGTCTTCCATCACCAAGGCGCGTCCCAGGCCGTCGGTGGCCGGCCAGGGTACCCCCGGATTTCTTGTGTCTGTATTCATTGTAGCCCCTTCCTGCTGGTTGGATGAATGGTTTTGGGCGACGCTTTGTTCCAAAGGGAAACAAACCAGTGTGCATGCCAGCGCCGCATAGCAGCCCTGACGCAGCAGCGCTGCGCAAGATGTCAGGTTCATGTCGTTCATACCCCATGGTGTGGACAGAAAAAATAGGTATACACCGTGCGACAAGCCCCTTGCTCTGCCGCACAATGTATATCAGTATGCGCTTTTTTATGGGCAATTACAAGCACCTAAAGCCTTGAAAACAAAGGGCGTACGCTATATTTTTGGGTAAATTTGACTTTTCTCGTGGACTACTTTTAAGATGACAATCCTGACCGGAGTATAAAAATTATCGGGAATGACATAAAAGAACGCCGTGTTTCGAATATATGGGCATGAGGAAAGATCTCGGATTTGTACCGGGACTTGTCGCCTGATGCTGTTTACGTTGTACAACATTGGGCAAATTCAACCATTGCCTGGAGCAAAAGGAGAACGGTATGAACGAACATCATGACGTGGAAAGCCCTGCAGCAGCGCCCCGCAAAAGCAGTGCGCTGAAGTGGATGGTATTTACCTTGGCGATTGCGTTGGTCGCCGGGTTGGCCACCACCAATGTGCTGGCCGACAAGGGTGACGCTGGCAAGAAAGACTGCGGTAGCAAGGCCGTAGCCGCCTCGTCGGAAAAAGAAGGCGCGGGTTGCGCCCTGATGGCCCTGTTTGGC
The DNA here is from genome assembly GCA_007116095.1 of Candidatus Hydrogenedentota bacterium. Classification (GTDB taxonomy): domain Bacteria; phylum Hydrogenedentota; class Hydrogenedentia; order Hydrogenedentales; family SCBR16-9; genus SCBR16-9. The sequence continues at coordinate 3,779 of SKJD01000197.1, read as the reverse complement.
GGCGGTTCCTGCGACACCAAAGCCGTGGCCGCTTCTTCTGAAGAAGAAGCCTGCTCGGACAAGAAGGATTGCGCTGAGAAGAAAGACTGCCCGGTAGCTGCCTCCTCTGAAGGCGAAGCTTGTGGCGACAAGGCAGGTTGCCCCGTAGCCGCCTCGTCGGAAGCAGAAGCCTGCACTGATAAGTCCGATTGCCCGGTAGCCGCTTCCTCAGAAGACGAAGCTTGTGGCGACAAGGCAGGTTGCCCGGTAGCCGCCTCCTCAGAAGACGAAGCTTGTGGCGACAAGGCAGGTTGCCCCGTAGCCGCCTCGTCGGAAGACGAAGCTTGTGAAAAAGAAAAGACGGACTGTGAAAAAGTCAGCGCTTGCTGTGCGGCCTAAGGTTAAAAACGCCTGAAACGCTCCCATTATCCATACCCATCATTATGACATTATGGTGATCCGCATTCTTGAGGACGGGTCACCTTTTTTTATTTCTTCCCAAACACCATCTTCGGCCTAAAAATAGACCCCTTGCAGGAGTTGCTGCTTCCGTTCCATGTAATGGCGGAAATTCGCATAGGAGACATCGGGGGGGACGGTGTGGTCGACCATGGGAAAGAAGCCGCCTTCTTCCAGCAAGGGGGCCAGGCTCATGAGGTGTTGGTCAATGGCGGCCTTGTCTTTGGCCAGTTCCCGTTTGTCCACCACTCCCCAGAGAGTCAGGGCCTTGCCGTATTGCTTGCGCGTCGCATAGGGGTCGTTTCCTTCCGAGGCGCGTTCCAGGGGAAAGATGCCGTCGACACCGGCGTCCAGTAATAACGGAATCAGCGGCCCCATGTTGCCGTCGCTGTCCACAATGGCGTAACGCACGCCCATGGCCTTGTGGAATTCGACCAGCCGACGCATGTGGGGAAAGATGAACTTTTGGTATAGCGCCGGACTCAACAGGGGGCCTGTTTTCATGGCCATGTCCTCGTTGATGAATATGTAGTCGGGCTGCACCTTTTCCAGTATTGGACGGGAAACGGCGATGGTGAAGTCCGCAATGAATTCCATCATGGCCTCGATGAGTTCCGGCTGCTCATACCAGGCATAGGAGAGCATTTCAGTACCCATCCATTCGCGAGCCCGCCAGTAAAACCCGAGCATGGAGCAGTTCCGTCCCAACACCAGGACATGATCCCGTGAATTCCAGGCCGGAGCAAGGCGATTTTCCCAATCGTCTGGATAGCGTTCGGGTAGATTTGTGGGGAAGCGCGTTTTCAGCGCCTCAAAACTTGCCAAATCTTGGACCGGCCAGTGCAAGTAAGTGTCCATGGAGACGCGGCCACCGCTGATCGTGCCTTCGCGCAGGGCGCGTCGCACCACGCCTTTCTCATCCTGAATCACTTCGTATTTTTCCGTGCGCTCCAGCACGGTGTAGGGGAATGGGGGTATCATGTCGTAGTTGACGTCAATGTACTCCCGGTGATCCATCTCAAAGGCTGGGTCGCCGGTGAACCAGTCCCAGTTATGCGTTGCCACTGGACAACCCTCCGCTTCCCAGCGCGCCAGGGTCTGCGGCCAAATGCCGACTTCATAGTTGGGCACGCGGTCTACCGCCCGATATTGCATCACGGCGTGAAAACGTTCCCGATTGCTCATACAAGCCATGTCATATACCCCCTCTGCGATACTGTCCCCCACAGCGTCGGCTTTGTAAGTGCGGGCCGTCGCTGCATCGCATTAATCTACGTTGTTATGCTATGGTAATCGCTGGTTTGCTACAGCTACAACATGAAGGTGAGGCCTACAATGTTTCCACATAAAATTATTCTGACCAATGACGACGGTATCGACGCCATCGGGTTGAAAACCCTTGTAAAAGTGATCACCGAGGCGGGTGAAGAAGCGCCCTACGTCGTGGCGCCGGATCAGCCTTTGTCCGGTTGCAGTCACTATACCACGGTTGACAAGCCGATACAGGTTACCCAGCGCGATGAGCATACCTTTGTCGTTGCGGGGACCCCGGCGGACTGTGTGCGCCTGGCGATTAAGGAACTTTTTGACGATACGGCCATCATCATCTCCGGCATCAACCGGGGCGGGAATATGGGGCATGATGTGTACCTGTCGGGTACGGTGGCGGCGGCGCGCGAGGCGACGTTTCACCGGGTACCGGCAGTCAGCATTTCCCAATATGTGCGCCCCGAGCTGGACCTGGACTGGAAAGGGACGGCCCATCTGGCCTTACGCGCCCTGAACGCGGTCAAGAAGGACAAGAAGGTGCTGGACGGCTTCTGGAACATCAACCTGCCGCACCTGGCTCCCGGGGATCCGGAACCGCAAATTGCGTTCTGTGGTTGCTGCACCCAACCGTTGCCGGTCAGCTACAAGAAGAAAGACGGCGGCTATCAGTACGTCCGGAGCAATTATCACCACCGGACGAACCGGGCTGGCACGGATGTGGACGTGTGCTTCCGTGGCGACATCGCCATTTCGCGGATTTATCTGTAAATCTGGACTAAGGTTGGCGCGGAAAATAAAATTTCACCGTTGATGGTAGTTGGGCTGTGCAGGGGGCGTTGGGCCACTATTCCTGAACCAGGTCACCGAATTTTTCACGAACCTTCTGGATCTTCGGCAGAGCCTGCTGGATGATGTACGGCTGCATGGAATTGCATGCGACGTAGTCCTGGTGGTAGTCCTCGGCCATGTAGAAGGTCTCCAGGGGCTCCAGCGTGGTGACAATCGGCGCGTTGAAAACCCTTTCTGACATCAGGCGAGCAATCATCGCCGTGGCGATTTCTTTCTGTTCGTCATCGGCATAAAAGATGGCCGAGCGGTATTGCGGGCCGACATCCGGTCCCTGTCGGTTGAGCTGTGTTGGATCGTGGGTCGCGAAGAAGACTTCCAGCAGTTGCTCGAAGCTGAGCTGTTCCGGGTCATAGACAATACGCACCGCCTCGGCGTGCCGGGTGCGGCCACTGCTTACGGCCTGATAATTGGCCGTCTGCGCCGAGCCGCCCGCGTAGCCGCTAATGGCTTCCCGGACGCCCGCAAGCTCCAGAAATACGCCTTCCACACACCAGAAACACCCGCCCGCCAATACGGCTTCCTTGCTCATTGTCTGCTCCTCTGTGTCGCTGTTATCCGAGGTTGTCGCACGGTCCACCCCCGCCGTGGCCGAGGGTGTTTCCGTGCAGCCCGCGAGGGCCAGTCCGACTATCAGCACCCATCCGACGCCGAAACAGACCGCACGTTTACGGCCTTGCCGCTGTAAAATCATGGCTTGGTTCTCCTGTAGTTGTCCTAACAAGAAAACCCCACGGCACGGGCCGGTATTTCCAGTTTGCTCATCGGACGGCTTGAAGGGCGCTGAGGTACAGTGATTGCGAACCTGTCTCGGGGGAAGCAAAGTACAGGTAAACCTGTAAGCCTTCCGCCGGGATTGTTTCCGGCAGGGAGACGTTGTGTGTCTCCGTTTCGTCGGGTTGCAACGATACTTCGTACAACGATTCCAGCACGTCGTCCTGAAGGTGGTAGACAGCGGCAACCAGAGGCTGTGTCGTACCTTCGGGCAGCCGGGTTTGGAATGTAAGCGTTTGATAGCCCGGTGGGATCACTTCATCGAGGTAGATGCCTTGGTATCCAGCGTCCTGGGGCGCGAGGGGGATGCGGTAGGCGTCTCCGGATTCGCTCGCCATGAATTCCGGCCGCCAATCCTCCGGCAGCCGGTGGAAGCGGTGTTGTTCCCCCGTGTCTGTCCGGGCAAACCAGCGCGCAAAGGGCTTCATCAGGTTGAGGTCGCTGTCCGGGGC
>SKJD01000470.1 GCA_007116095.1 Candidatus Hydrogenedentota bacterium | reverse complement strand
TGGGTCGCCAGTGACGATCATGATTTTGAGGAAGTGCGTAGCAGCCATTTCCTGACCCGGAATCACACGCTGCACCGACACCGCTACCAACCCTCCGATATTGCCCCTGCTTCCCTGGGTGCATTGCCGATGTTTCGGATGCCGGTAGCGGCTTCGCTGCATGAGGACGTGGAGGCGTTGGGCCGTCTCCTGCGCATCGGCCCCTCCGGCCAGGTCATCCAGGAACTGTTGCACGACACCCTGAGCGCGGCGGATTCCCTGGCCGACTGGCATGCCCGGCTCATGGCGGCGCTGTTCCGCGACACCCCGCTGTGTATCTTCGCGCCACACCTGGATGCCGCCCGCAAGGTCGTGCAGCCTGTGATGGCGCATGAAATCCGTCATCCGCTGGAGTCGACACGGCTCCTGAATACCACCGGTGAAGAATTGGCGGCACTGGGCTTCGACCCACAGGTCGTAAAAGCGCCGGATGAATGCAATTTCTTTCTCTTTGTGGAGGGTCAACGCCGCAAGGTGTGTTACCGTCAGGGGACGTATCAGGTAGCGGGCGAACAACAACGCCATAGTCCTGAAGCCCTCGAAGCCTTGCTGGAAAAGTCCCCGGAAGCATTCAGTCCAAACGTCGCCCTGCGCTGTGTGGCGCAGCAGGCGCTTTTTCCGACACGCAGCTATGTCGCGGGACCTGGCGAGTTGGCCTATTGGGCCCAGCTCCGCCCGTTCTTCCGGCATTTTGCGTATTCCATGCCGGTGGTCTATCCCCGGGCGCAGGCCCTTTTGCTGCCGGAGAAAGCCGGACGCCTGCGCGCCAACTACGCACTGGAACACGCCGACTTTACCCAGCCGTTTCCGCAATTGCTGGATGCGGCCTTGTCTACCCTGCCGACTCTGGAAAGCCAGGACATATTTCATCGGCATAACGACGCCCTGCGCGGTCAGGTGGGCAGTATGCTGGAAGCCATCCGGCGCACCTCGCCCCATCAGGCGCACGCCCAGCGCCACGCGGAACGTTTCACCACAGCCTTTGAGCATCACCTGCGTAAACTGGAACGGGGCTTACTTCGGGGTGACATCGAGCGCAATCAGCAAGTGCAGGCCCATCTGAGCCGCCTGGTCAATACGCTGGTGCCCAACCAAAAGCCCCAGGAGCGGGTGCTGAACATTTTCTCCTTCCTGTTCGAGCATGGGCTGGCGTTGATACCCAGACTCCTACAGGACCTGTCCCATGATGCGGACCACACCCAGGAGATTTGGCTATGAGCATGAATGTGTTGGTGTTCGGCGCGCATCCGGACGACGCCGACCTGGGGGTTGGCGGCATACTCGCCAAGCTCGGCGCCGCGGATTACAAAGTATGTATCGCCGACCTTACGGCGGGGGAAATGGCCAGTCGCGGCACGGTGGAAGAACGCCGTAAAGAGGCGCAGGAAGCGGCGGAGCGGCTTGGCGTGGAGACGCGGGTCTGTCTGGAATTGCCAGACGGGAACGTGGCCAACGTGGAGTCGCAAAGACAACAGGTATTGGCCTGCATACGTCAATTTCAACCGACCTACATCATTGCGCCCATGACCCCGGACCGCCATCCGGACCACGGCGCGGCGCATGCGTTGATACGCGACGCCAATTTTCTGGCCGGTCTACCTAAAATCGAGACCGGGCATCCCCCCCACCGCGCCAATCGGCTTTTCTATTATCACCCGTACCACAGTATCGGGGAGGCTCCCACCTTCGTGGTGGATATATCGGAAACCTACACCCAAAAGGTCGATGCGCTCAAAGCCTTTGCATCGCAACTGCACAACCCGAACTATGCCGGGGCCGAAACCTATGTATCTTCCAAGGCATTCTGGGAGGCTATAGAGATACGGGCGCGCTACTGGGGACAGCGTATCGGCGTGGTATATGGCGAGCCGCTTTATACCGACTTGCCACTGGGTGTAAACTTACCCTGGTTGACTTAACAAACATTTGCATGCCTTGGCATTGTACTTCTCGGCGCATGTAACTCTTAGAGGATAGCGAAGTATGAAAATTGGAATTACCTGCCATCCCACTGCGGGCGGCAGCGGTATACTGGCGACAGAACTGGGGCTGGCCCTGGCGGAGCGGGGCCATGAAATCCATTTCGTGACAACGGAACCCCCATTCCGCCTGACCGGCTTCTACCAGAACATTCGATTCCACTATGTGGATGTGCTGTCCTATCCCCTCTTTCGCTTTCCCCCGTACTCACTCGCCCTAGCCGCGCGGATCAGTGAGGTAGCCGAAGAACACGGCATCCAGGTCTGGCACGCGCATTACGCCATCCCGAACGCCGCGGCAACCCTCTTTGCGCGCTCCATGCTGCCGCCGGAACGGCAATTCGGTATCGTCACCACCTTGCATGGCACCGACATCACGCTCGTCGGCAGCGATCCCTCGTTCTACCGCATCACCAAATTCGCCATGGAAAAAAGCTGCGCGGTGACCGCGGTGTCCAATTGGCTGAAAGAAGAAACCGAACGCGAGTTTCAACTGGAAAAACCGATCCACACCATCTACAACTTTCTGGACCCCGGCAAGTTTAAGGAAGTCTCCTCGGAGAAATGCCAGTTACAACAAGACGATGAAAAGATCGTCATGCATATCTCAAACTTCCGACCGGTGAAACGGGTAACCGACGTGGTGCGGGTCTTCAAAAAGGTACTGGACCACGTAAATGCGCGGCTCATCATGGTGGGAGAAGGCCCCGAACGCCTGGCGGCGCAGGGCGTGGCCAAGCAGCTTGGCATATCCGACCGGATACAATATTTGGGCAACTACGAGCAGATTGAGAATATTCTGCCCTGCGCCGATCTCGTCTTTCAGCCCAGTGAACATGAAAGTTTCGGTCTCGTACCCCTGGAAGCCATGGCCTGCAGTGTACCCGTATTGGCTACAGCCAGCGGCGGCATCAAGGAAGTGGTCATCCACGAAGAAACCGGGTTCTTGTGCGAGGTGGGGGATATCGAAGCCATGGCCGCTTGCGCCATCCGCGTGCTCTGCGACGACAAACTAGCGAAACGCATGGGAGAAAAAGGCCGCGCACGCGCCCTGGACGTCTTCAATCGGGACAAGATCGTGGCGCAATACGAGGCGCTCTATGAGCAGGTAGCCGCTTCGATCAACGGCAACCATTCAGGACTTTGGAGCTAATTTTATTATTGGGTTCACACCTTCAATCCGGTACACGTTGACATAATTGCCTGACCCAGCAACGTCGGCTGAGGAAATGCTCATCCGGTCATGGTGAAAAGCACACCCAGAACGGCGACAATTACACCATAGATATTCTGTGTCGCCAAGACCAGTAACATGGTGAAGATTTCCACCAAGGCTACCAGAACATGCAATTCTTCAATATTTATCAAGGAAAAGTCCTCCTTCCGGGGAGTTGTTGTACGTATATTTGCTGCCTCAACACTTCCAAAGCAGCATTTTTTGTTGATTTGTTGAAATCATACCACGAATTCAACATTACGGAACAGGGCTCAATTCCCGGCGGCCATCCGGGCCAGATGCGCTGCTTCCCGCGCCGCCAGGCTGTCCGGAACCTGGGTATTTCGAACTTTCTGGTTGAAATCTTGCACCCTGTATTGCAGCGATTGCAAATCCAGGGTATAGATTGCTTCCTGGAAGGAAGTCCCCACGGGCCGTACCGCATCGACGCCACCCAAAATCCGCGCGATGAAGGACTCTGTAGACGACAAGGGCTCCGGCGGCAGGCCCAGCGATTCGAGCTCGTGGATACATTGCTGGTGTTGCTTCCATAGCGCCTGCGCTGGCCATCCACGCATGCGACAGTAGGACGCCCCCTCCCAGGGCCGATGTATCACCCCCGTATCTCCGGTATTCACCCATTGTTCAAATCGCTTGAAAGACAACGAAAACCCATAATGCGGGGCCTGCTGCCACCAGGTGGAACCCGGCAGAACCTGAGGCAGGCGCCAATGCAGGGCGTCTGGCAGGGTGCGACCAAGGAAACGAAGCAGTTCCTGGTGGCTGTGGTAATCGTCCTCGGGTACCGGCCCAATCATCTGCACTGTCCGATGCAACGCCACGTCACGCAGTCGCCGCATCGCTTTCTCCACCTCCGAAATCGTGAAGTCGGCGCCGAAATACGTATCCAGTAGACGCTGGCTGGCTGAGGGGACGTCCATGGAGACCCCCCGGCAGCCTGATTGCCACAATCCCTTATGATCACAATGCAAGGCATCCGGCGTTGATAGAGAACGAATGTACTGTAGCGGCAATGTCCAGCGGCGCAAGGCCTGCGCCAGCGCATCGACCGACGGCGTATGGCCCCCATCCCCGATTACAAAACAGCTACACTTTTCTCGCAGGGCCAATGTCGCCATTGCTTCCGCCAGGACCTCGGCATCCACGGGGTTAGGATGACGCCGGTACCACAGGGACTCCGGTAACGCGTTGGCGGGCAAGTTGGCTGCCTGCGCCTGACACAAGACCGGCAACCGCAACTTTTGCCCGGCAGCAAATGCCGGGTAGACGGCTTCATGGTATGCAGCGGCGGCATGCACCACCTGCGACGGCATGCGTTTTCGCGGCGTGGCCATCCAGGCCCCGGCGCGCCGCAGCAACAGGTTGGGTGTTTGCTCCCAGGTCTCCGGTTTTTCGGGCGCGTCCGCCAGCAGGGCCAGGGATGCGGCTGGGTCATCGATACACAATCCATCCAGGAGCTGGGCCCCGTTAAGCAAAGCGCTGCCATAACAGCCGACCCAATCCCCGAAGGCCACACAAGGCAAGGTCACCCCCTGGGCGCGCAATGCCTGGACGACGCCAAGCACCCCCAACCAATCCGATCGATCAGATGCATGAAAAATAATCAGTCTGGCTTGCGCATACCGGCCTATTTCTTCGGCAATCGCAGCATGCCATCGCGCCCGTTCCGTATTGATGCAGCGACGCAGCCGTCTTTCATCTCCCGGGAGCGCCTGCGGCCACAAGGTGCGCCGGGACTTGGCCTCCCACCAGTTGCTCACGCTTTCCACACAATCCCGCCAGGGGGAATTGGTAAAAAAGGCCACGGCGTCCAGCGTGCCGTAATCCAAAATCCGACATTTATGCCCATGATACAACAGCGTGCCGGCTACCTCCGTCACCCCGGGCGGCGGTATAAGTTGCCTCGTGTGAAAAGGGAACCGCGGCACATTAATGATCAATTGCTGCGTTTGCAAACTGGACGCTCCCGCTTTTGTTACCGGGGAAACTGGCCGGATGCTTAGCTTAAGCACGGCATTCCAGATGCCCGACACAGCCCGGCGCTACGTCGGCCCAAAACCCCACCACAGCATATAGCACATACACCGTCTATAAAAAACTCGCACAAGCCATACTCATTGTGGTAAAAAGTATTATCACACAACATATTGAGAAAAGTCCAACATTGCTGTTACCATATATTGTATGGCATTTTTGGGTATGCAAAGAACAGCGAAGCGTAGGGATACATGGGGCAGATCAGCATGTCACAAATAAATAAACTCCGCAATCTTCTGTCGTTATGTCGGGTCGGGTGTTGGGTGTTGTTGCTGTGTATTGCAAGTACGTCCCAGGCGGCGCCAACCCACCAGGCGCGCATAGAGCCCGGGGTCATCGCGGGCATTCGCAACGGCAGCACCTTGTACATCGAATGTACGCTGCCACGGGGTGATGACGCCAAGAACCTCCTGGAGCGTTACCTCGCCGACCCCAAGACCTGGGAAACCTACAAAGGCCGCATGGCGGTGGCCATTCCCTACACCAACCTGAACATGCAATCCCGGCGAAAAGTGCTGGAAGCCCTGTTCCCGGACGACTATGTCGACGAGGCTGGCTGGTGGCATTCTGTACGTTTTCCCGGCGAGGGAAATATTGGATTGTGGCGCAACCTCGCTGAATGGTTGACTGGCGAGGGGAACAACTTCACCGCCATCCGCCAAGCGCCTGAGAACCGGGACGTGAACGACTGGCTGGAGCCGGGCGTGCAACTGTTGGTCCCCCGCGCCATCCTGCCGGAAGTAATGCGCAAACCTTCTCCGCGCCCAGCGCCCCGTGCGGTAAGTACGGCTTCCTCTCCGATTCGCAGTGCCCCCAGAGGCGATCTGGAATATGGCCGGGATGCGGAAGGGGAGCACGCGGTATACCGCCTGAAAAAAGGGGAGGCCATTTACACCGCCGTGGTAGTGCAATTCACGGATTATCGTGAAAATGTCGATATCCGGCGCGCCTGTGACGAAATCCTGAAGCGCAGCAATATCCAGGATGAACACCGGATGCAGCCCGGTCAGCGGATTATTATCCCCCTGGAGATGCTCTCCGACCAATACCAGCCCGCGGGCAGCGAACAACGCCAGGTCTATGAGGAAGTACGGGAAGAACAGGTCCGACAACAGGCCCGTCAGGTGCGCACCCGCGATCTGGAAGGCGTGGTGATCATCCTCGACCCGGGCCACGGTGGCCGTGACCACGGCGCCGCATACGAGCCGATGGGGCTCTATGAAGATGAGCTGAACTACGACATCGCCATGCGCATCAAGGAAATTCTGGAAACCCAGACGCAGGCGCGGGTCTTCTCGACCGTCAAGGACACCGTCCAAGGCTTTAACTACGCGGACGTCACCCGGTTCAAGCACGACACCAACGAAATCCTGCTGACGACGCCGCCCTATAACAACCATGAAGCCAGCATCTCGGCCAACCTGCGCTGGTACCTGGCCAATTACATCTTCAACAACCTGCTTAAAGAAGGCGTGGACGAGCGGAAAGTGCTCTTTGCCAGCATCCATTGTGACGCATTGTTTAACGATCAACTGCGGGGCGCCATGGTCTATGTGCCGGGAGCGCAATACCGCCGCGACCGGGAACAGCCCTCGAATCCGATCTACGATCATTTCGCGGAAGCCCGCGCCCAACGCGCCGTAACCACGACAGCGTCGGAGCGACGACGGGATGAGGCCATGTCGCGCAACTTCGCCAGTACCTTGCTGCGGAACCTGGCCCAGCATGATCCCCCGATCAAGGTGCACAGCACCGGCGACCCGATTCGCAATGTGATTCGTCAGAGCGGCGGTCGCGCCTATGTACCGGCGGTGCTCCGCAATACCAAGATTCCGACGAAGGTCCTGATCGAGAGCGCCAACCTGACCAATGCCCAGGATCGCGCCGCGCTTGCCGATCCCCAATGGCGGCAGGCCTTCGCGGAGGCATTTGTCAATGCCCTGCGCGAACATTTCGACTCCTGATCCGTAGCTGACGGGACTTTGTAGCGTAGTACCAGAAACGAAACAAGGGCATGTCCGGATTGCCGTATGGCGTCGGACATGCCCTTAGTATTTCGGACCTGGGCCGGAAACGTGTTTTTACGTCGGTTGTTGATCAAGCACTTGGCGGACGGCTGCCGCCAGGTCCTTGGCGATAATCGGTTTCATCACCACCATGTCCACGGCAATGCCTTCAAAATCTTCGTCCAGGTTCTGTTGGCTGAAGCCCGTGAACAGGATGCTGGGCAGCTCCGGCTTAATTTCCTTGAATTCCCGCAGCAGATCACTGCCCAAGATACGCGGCATCATCTGATCCGTAATCAGGAGGTCCACATCCTTGTGGTTTTCCTGAAAATAAAGTAACGCATCATCGGGTTGTGAGAAGGACTTCAC
>SKJD01000168.1 GCA_007116095.1 Candidatus Hydrogenedentota bacterium | reverse complement strand
CCTGCAGCATCCGCAGGTTGTTGCTGTCAGCCGGAGCCTCCATCCCCTGGATGTCGCCGGCGGCTACGGCAGGCAGCGTCAAAGGCATCGGTGTTGACGTAACCGGAGACCACGCCGATGCGCAGGCCGTGCAGATCCTCGATGCTGTCCCATTCGAACGGATTGTCGGCCTGTTCGGCCAGGCCAAGCCCGCGGGACTGTTCCGCATAAGCGAAAGGCATCGGTAACTCTGACCAGCTCGCGTTGCCCTGGGTCATGATTTTTACCGGGCCACCGAAGGTGTTGGGATCCGGGACCTGCATGGAGCCATTGGCGCCATAGAGTTCGATACAGGGCAGGGTATGCGCCTGTACGTCGAAACTCATAATCATGGTGATAATGGCGCCGCTTTCAAATTCCAGGATACCGGCCACATGGGTCGGCACCTCCACCGCTACATTCTGGCCGAACTTGGGCTTGCTGGTGATGCGTCGGCTTGATTGCGCCTTGCCGGTGCAGGCAGTCACACGAGACACTGGACCAAGTAGCGTTATCAACCCTGTCAGGTAATACGGCCCCATGTCAAAGAGCGGGCCGCCGCCTTGCTGGTAATAGAATTCCGGGCTGGGATGCCAGGATTCGTGACCGGGGCACTGCATGAACGCCGTGCCGGAAACCACCCGCCCGATCCAGCCATCGTCCAGCACCTTGCGGCAGGTCTGTATGCCGGCGCCGAGCACTGTGTCCGGCGCGCAGCAAACGCTCAAGCCCTTGTCTTGGGCGCATTGCAGCATTTTCGTGGCGTCTTCCAGCGTCAGCGCCAGCGGTTTTTCATTGTAGACATGTTTGCCCGCTTCCAACGCCTGCATCGCCACCTCGCCATGCGCCTTCGGAATGGTCAGGTTCAGTACGATCTCGACCTCCGGCAATGCAAGCATTTCACTTAAAGAAGCGCAGACCGTTGGAATGCCAAATTGTTGGGCGCGTTCTCGGGCCTTCTCTTCCAAGATATCTGTGCAGGCGACTACCTGGAAATAGTCACTGAATCTTGGGGCTTCTTCCAGGTATACCCGCGAAATGTCTCCACACCCGACAATCCCGACACCCAAGGCTTGCATATTGCCACTCCTTTACCCCGTGAAATTGATGATGTTCCGTACGTTGAGATGGCCCAGAATAGTTGGAAGCGCTATTTCGCAACTGTTGTGGGAAATCTTTACCGCGCCGCCCAGACCAGACCGCGCCTGGTAATCTCGAAGTTTTCCGGGACGTCAAAGTCGGCGGCTACGTGCCCCAAAGCATTGTAGAAGACTTTGCCCTTACCGTGTTGACGTTTCCAGACGGTCGGCATGACGCAACCGGCTATCCAGGGGCAATGTTCGCCGGAGAAGGTCGTGGTGGCCAGGACGGTGTTCGAGGGATCAACGTGCATGTAATACTGCTCGGAGTGCATCTGGAAATCAGGAATCTCTGCGACGATGGGATCGTCCGGGGCGCTGATATGGACGGTGTAGTCGATGATGTTGCCTGGATGCGCCACGAACTGCCCACCCACCATAAACTGGAACGGGGTATCGTTGCGGAAGGCGTCTCCCATGCCGCCGTGCCAACCGGCCAGTCCAGAGCCAGCTTCGACGGCCTGACACAGCGCTGCTGATTGCTCCGGGCTGATTTCGCCCATGGTCCAGCACGGTACTATCAAGTCGAACTGCGCCAATGCTTCTCCATCTTCGAGGCTGCATAACGTGTCGCTGACCTGTACCGAAAATCCATCCGCTTCAAGGACCGGCGCAAAGACTTCCACACATTGTTGGGGTTCATGGCCGTCCCAGCCGCCCCATACCATCAAGACCTGTTTCTTCACCCTGTACCTCCCCGCTGGCAGCATCCAATGGCTACTTTTCCCCCACTTTGTGTGCTGATATGCTTTGATTAATGTTTGTCGGCGATAAATACCGTGCAGGGCGGAATGTTTAGCCAGATGTGCCTGGACTGCACGACATTGTCAAACCTTTCAGGCAGCTTACCCCGAAGAAAGCGCTTGCCGTTGGACATGTAGGGACTCATGAAATAAGCGAAGGTGAGGAAACGCCCCCCCGGCCGGATAATGTCGTAAGCCGAGTTGAGTATATTGTCTTGCAGCTCGGCGTCAAAACAGGTCCAGGGCAAGGAAGAAACAATCACATCACAGTGATCGAAACCGGCCTCCTTTAGATGGGCGCCGGCGTTTTCCGCACTGTCTTCGATAATTTTTGCGTCGGGGCAGCGCTTTCGCGCTTCCTTGACAAAGTCCGGGTTTACCTCGAAAGAAATGAAGTGGGCCTCAGGGTGCTTTTTACGCAAGATCACTTCCGTAAAGGCGCCTGTCCCGGTGCCAAATTCCACAATGACCCGCGCATCCTGCAATTCGGCCATGTCGGTAATTTTTTCTGCCAGCGCCTTGCCGCTCGGTGCAATGGCCCCGGTTACCTTGGAAGCCTTGAGTACGCCCTCAAAAAACGTAAGATTACTCACAACGTCAAACCTTTACTTATAGTTTTGTTCCGTGTTATGGCGCCGCCAGGTTTTCTCATCCCGGCGCTCCATGTATTTTCCGGAAGTTTATATTGTGCCATACCCCCGGATTCGGACACAAACCACTGAAATCTTGGGCATGCCACCACGGGTGAAGTGGCGACTCGAATCTTTCCACTCCCCCCACATCCTGACAATACGAGGGTAGTCAGGAGGCGCAGAAGCGGGTACGGGTGTATTTTATTGTTACTCCGATCAGTATGCATAGTGTTTAATGTTTTTATAGTTTGTATTGATTCGTAGAGCCGAAATTATTGCGTGTATATCTCGAAATATGCTACGCTTTTTATCAGTTAGCAGAGTCAGGATTTTTCCTGATGGCCTGGGGCGTGACAGGATTAGTGTCCTCCCCAATTACCGCGTTATCTTACCTTTCGTTTTGCCTGCAATCTAGACAGTTGGTGATTGCAGCGCAACCTTATGTAGCACAAAAGGAGTTTTGTTACCCATGTCTTTGAACAAGAAAAAGGGTTTTACCCTGATTGAGCTGTTGGTGGTGATCGCCATCATCGGCATTCTGGCGGCAATCTTGCTGCCGGCCTTGGCGCGCGCCCGGGAAGCCGCACGGCGTGCGTCTTGCGCCAATAATCTGAAGCAATTCGGCATCATTTTCAACATGTACTCCAGCGAGTCCCGGGGGATGTTCCCGCCCGGACAGCGTTGGAACATCAACGGCTTTGGCTGGCAGATGTCCTTCGCGGGCGATGCGCTCTACCCCGACTACTGGAACGACGTCAACATCGCTATCTGCCCTTCGGACTCCCGCTCCGACTGGGGTGTGGAGATGAACGGTGTCGTCGGCTTCGGGATTGAAGAAGATCTGCAAGCCCAGTTACAGCGGATCGAGGGCAACAGCCGTGCGGCCGAGGTCGCACGCGCTGCGCTGCTTTCTTTCCCGGTCTCCTATATCTACAACCCCTTTGCCACGACGACGATGTCCCAGATCATGGACACCTTCATGGCCATCGGCATGTGAGGCGCGGATCCGGGAGGCTCCGGCAATGTGCGCGACGGCGACCTGATCGGGCAGCCGGACCTTGGCAATGCTGGCGCTCCCGGCCCGAACGACTGGGCCTTGGTGGTGCGTTGGGCGGAGCGCGGTCAGATTGATATCCCCTCCTCCCTGCTGCAAGCCTATGGCGCGCAGACCGCGCATACGGACGACGACGGGTCTCCGTTGCCCTCGACCTACCCGCGCCTGCGTGACGGTGTGGCCCGTTTCTTCATCACCGACATCAACAACCCGGGCGCCTCTGCTTCGGCGGAGAGTGCCATGGCGATCATGTGGGACACTTGGGGCAACACCTCCTCCAGTCACTTTGGCGTACAGGATGTCGCCACGACCCGCTTCAACCACGTACCGGGCGGCAGCAATGTGCTGTACCTGGACGGCCATGTCGAGTTCATTCGCTACAACAGCGACTATCCGATTCAGGCCACGAATCCCGCCTGGCACCCGAATGCCGCGGGGCAGGTCGTGGAAAACTGGATTCAGCTTGCCGGCGGGTATGGTTGATCCTGCCGCCATAAAGCCATCGGGATAGTATCCCGGCTCCGCTAATCCCAAGGCCTGGTTGTGCAACCTAAATGCGCAGCCAGGCCTTTTGCATTGCGTGGCGGCCGTGCATGTATCCTGGTAATTTCGATATACTCAGAGGGCGCAATCACTACGCACCCTATCTGACCTTCTTCGAATACATGCAGCTTGAGCCGCATTTGAGGAGTATCACTTCACATGGCCTTTCTTATTCGGGACATCATGCAATTTGCGCTGGAAAAGTCTGCCTCCGATATCCACCTGAAAGTAGGCAATCCCCCCATTTTTCGAATTGACGGCCATCTGGTCCGCGCTGAAAGTGCGGCGCTTGCCGAGGAAGACTTGCGGGGCCTGCTCGAAGAAATTTCGGGTACAGCCGACATTATGAAGTTTGACAAGATCATGGAACTGGACAATTCATTCATGTACGAGGATCTGGCGCGTTTCCGGGTCAATGCCTGTCGTGACGACGGCAATACCCGGATTGTGTTGCGCCTGATTCCTGTGCAAATTAAAACGGTGGATGATCTGAATCTCCCTCCCGTCTTGCGAAAATTTTGTCCCTTAAAAAATGGACTGGTACTCGTTACCGGGCCGACCGGGAGCGGGAAATCAACCACCCTGGCGGCGTTGATTCACGAGATCAATGAGACGCGCCCGGTGCATATCCTCACGGTCGAAGACCCTGTTGAATTTGTACATGAAGACAAGATGGCGATCGTCACTCAGCGCGAGATCGGGCACGATACGCTTTCCTTCGCCAATGCCCTGCGCGGGGCCTTGCGTCAGGACCCGGATGTCATCCTGATCGGGGAGATGCGTGACAGCGAGACCGTTAAGACCGCTGTCGCCTCGGCGGAGACCGGCCACCTGGTCTTTTCAACCCTGCATACCGTGGATGCCGTAGAAACGCTGAACCGTATCCTGGACTTCTTTGAACCCTACCAACAGGAGCAGATTCGCAATCAGTTGTCCAGTGTGCTGCGCGGTATCGTATCCCAGCGAATCATACCCCTGGCCGCCGGTGAGGGGCGTTGTGTGGCCGCTGAAATCCTGATTGGCACCCGGACAGTACGCGACTTTATTGAGAAGGGAAAATCCTTCAAGGACATTGTGAAGTTGATTGAAGAAGGCCGGGAGCAATACGGCATGCAGACCTTTGATCAAGCGCTCTTTGATCTCTGGAAGGAAAAATTGATTGCCACCGATATCGCGCTTCAGAATGCTTCCAGCGCGAAGGATTTGAAGTTGCGGATGCAGGGCCTGAGTCTCAAGTAAACCCGCCAGACGGAGGCGCGCATGGTTCGATTGCTTTTCATCCTGGGCTGGCTCGGAGTTGTTGCAACGCCGGAGAATTACCTGACGGAGCCCCATGCTGAAAACTACTGGATAGCATCACCTGCGGACGTTGCAGGAGCCCGGGCCGATATTGTTTCAGGCGAACGTGACGATGACCCCTACCGCCTATACCTGCACACGCCCCCATCTGCATCAGCCGAAGCTGCGACGATAGCGCATTGGAGCCACGCTCTCGCGGGCGATTTCGGCGGTCGCACCGTGCACCTGCAAGGGCGCATACGAACGGAGAATGCCGTCGGGGCCGCCCTCTGGCTAGAGTGTTACGCAGCGGGAGGCGAAGCGGATGAAGTCGTTGAAGAGGGCGATGTCCTGGCGCGCTATTCGACGGCAGATCAGTTTCCGATTCACGGCACGCACCCCTGGACCGAGGCTGGATTCTCTGTTGAGCTACCACTCGGGACAACCCGGATTGTGGTGCGGGCGGTGCTCGAGGGCAACGGCACAGCCGAATTCGCGGAGCTCATACTGGCGCCCGAGACGTCGGTCTCAAAGCCTGAGGACGCGGCCTTGCTGGAGGAGATCTTTGCTGTGTTGATGGACGAATTGGCGCAGCTTCGAGAGAGCAACGCGGAGCTGGCCGACACGATTCGGGATATTGAAGCGGAAAACGCCACTTTACGTGATTCATTGGCGGAGGTCGCGGCAGTCCTGGAAACATTGGAATCGGAGCCAACGACCGATTCGGGGAAGATTCCACCGCTTGTACCCCATGGGGAGCATTGGGAGGCATTACGCTGATGGAAGGCGCGCAGCTTCTCATTGTGCTGAGTTTGGGCAGCATATTTCTTGGTGGCTTGCTCGGGGTTTGCCTGATAATCTACCGCGCCTGGCGCCGGCTACAGGCGCATGCCACGCGGAATATGGAGTTGGATGCCGATACCCTACGCATCCTGGAAGCGCTCGGCGCAGATTCCGGAAAGCGACCGAAACCTGCGCCGAAGAAGGCAAGCGACACCAATAGCGATCCCGACTACCGGGTGTAGTCCGCTTAGTTTTCCGAAGTGGGTACGACAAAGAGCCAGCGGCCGGAGCTTTCCGGGCTGCTGGTGAAGGTCAACACGCCGTCCTCGATTGTCGCCTCAATTGTCTCGCCACGACTACCCAGCTTTGCCCCTTCCGCTACCAGCTCGGCGTCTTCCGGCACGTTGGGAGCAGGAATGTAGACTTCACCCTCGCCATGCACCCGAATCTGGAGCAAAGCGCCTGCCGCGCCACGGCGTTCCTGCTCGATGGGCGCCCAGGCAATCAGCCCCATCGACCTTTCCGCAAATCGCCAGGTGGCGCCGTTGATGTCGATTTCGTTGCAATGCGCTCCCGCGAAGGCGACGAGAATGTCGTCTTCCATGCGGAAGGTCATGGCGTTGTGCCCGATATAATCGACGGTATAGCCCGCGACCTGGAAAGCTTCCAGGTGCACGATATTCGGTGGCAGGTTCAAATGTTCCATGGTAATCCGGTCTTCATCCTCGTTGCGGGCGAAACCGCCAAACCAGGATTCTTCCAGTTCCCGTAAATGCGGCGCCAGGGCGATGGCGCCATTCGGAAAACGGCAGACCAGGTAGTCCGTGCTACGCGAGAGGTACTCGGTGTTGTCGTTGATGTCCTCAAAGGTTCCCGTGGGGTCATAGGCGCCCAGGGCATGCAGAATCTCGAAGAGGTAACGCACGTCATAGCCCATCGTCCCGGACTGGTCATCCCGTGGCCGGAAACCCAACACTGTGACGCTGCCTCCCGCCGAGGTTGTGCGGTGGGTGGCGACTGGTTGATCCTTCATACGGGCCACGACAGCGGTATCTTCTTGTGGCCGCAGTGTATATACGCGGTCCACCAGAAAGTCCGTCAGCACCACCATCGGGTCGACGTCATCGAGCACGCCCTCAAAGCGAATCAGGCGTCCCGGCGCGAGACGGCCATGGTGATTGGTGGGGGAATACTGCACACCGGTCAGGGCTTCCCAGTACTGTTTTGCCGGGCTGCCGTCCCGTAGCAGGACCGGCGGCATACCTGACCAGACGACCCGGCCGCCCTGGGCCGCCAGATGATGCATCATCTCCAGGAGTTCGCGGGAAGGAAAAGGCTCAAAACATGCCATGAGCGTACCAAAGCGGTAGCCTGCCACTTCGATGGCGCCGTCCACAACCTCCCCCATTTCCAGGAGCTTCGCCTGGGTGATGAGGTTTGCATATCCATACTGGGTCGTCCAGCTCCCGAAACGCTCT
>SKJD01000246.1 GCA_007116095.1 Candidatus Hydrogenedentota bacterium | reverse complement strand
TTGGGGATTACCTTTATGATTACCGGCCTCATGGCCATCGGATTCATGGTCTTCTCCGGCATTCAGTTGTAATTCCTGTTTGGGCGCATCAATCCAGTTGTACGCCTGAAAACTATTTAAGAGTAATAACGCAGTTCGAAACACCGCCGGGAATGATCAGACACTGATAGGCTGGCTGGTGTGGGTGCTTACAATATAGGAGCCGACCCTATGGAAACCATTATCATGGGTGTGGTGATGTTCACCGTGGTGATTCTTTCGCTGGTTGCCGTTTTACTGATTGCCAAGGCGAAGTTGGTCACCTCTGGAGAAGTAACCATCACCATCAACGATGACCCGGACAAAGCGCTAAAGGTGCCTGCGGGGGCCACGTTGCTTGATACCTTGGGACAGAACCAGATTTTTATTCCGTCGGCCTGCGGCGGCAAAGGCAGTTGTGGTGTGTGCAAGGTAAATATTAAAGAAGGTGGCGGCTCCATGCTCACGACCGAAGAGGCGCACATCAGTAAAGGTGAAGAGCGCGAAGGTTGCCGTCTGTCTTGCCAGGTGAAGGTGAAGAGCGACATGAAAATCGAAGTGCCTGCCGAGGTCTTCGATGTGCGCAAGTGGCAGTGCAAGGTACGCTCAAACCACAATGTCGCGACCTTCATCAAGGAGCTTATTCTGGAATTGCCTGAAGGCGAGACCGTGCCATTCCGCGCCGGTGGGTATATTCAGATTGAATGCCCGCCCTATGAAATCGACTTCAAGAATTTTGATATTGAAAAGGAATTCCAGGATGCCTGGGATGCCATGAACCTCTGGGACCTCAAGGCGGTCAATGATGAGGAAGTGACTCGCGCCTATTCCATGGCAAACTATCCGGAAGAGAGCGACATCATTATGCTCAACGTCCGTATCGCCACGCCGCCGCCCAATGCGCCGGGGATACCGCCTGGGGTTATGTCCTCTTATATCTTCAACTTGAAGGATGGAGACGAGGTCACGATTTCCGGTCCCTACGGTGAGTTCTTCGCCAAGGACACGGACCGGGAAATGTGCTTCATTGGTGGCGGCGCCGGTATGGCTCCGATGCGCTCGCATATTTTCGATCAATTCAAGCGGCTTAAGACTGACCGCAAGGTCACCTTCTGGTATGGCGCCCGGAGCCTGCGGGAAATGTTCTATGTCGAGGACTTCGACAGAATCCAGGCGGAGAACGACAACTTCAAGTGGTATGTCGCGCTGTCCGAGCCGCTGCCGGAAGACAATTGGACCGGGTACACCGGATTCATTCACCAGGTGCTGCATGACGAATATCTGAAGGATCATCCAGCGCCTGAGGATATTGAGTATTACCTCTGCGGGCCGCCCATGATGCTGAATGCAGCTATGAACATGTTGTATGATCTTGGTGTTGAAGATGAAATGGTCGAATTTGACGACTTTGGATAATATGAACTCACGAACAAAACATAGGGAAGGGAGTGTGCGCTGCACGCTCCTTTCTTTTGTCAAATCAATAACAGTTAGCGCCACTTTGATGCTTATGGGCATTATCATGCTGTTGTCGGCCATGGGCTGCGCCGCTTCGGAGCCCAGAGAGCACCATTTTTCTGGTCCGACCATGGGCACTTGGTACAATGTGAAGGTCATCGGGACCCTCAGCAAAGAGGAACGTTCGGCCATCACCGAAGCCATTCAGGATGCCCTGGAAGAGGTCAACGCGCTGATGTCGACCTACCGGGAAGACTCGGAGTTGTCCAAGCTGAACCGGCATCCAGCGGGCGAACCATTTGCGCTCTCTCCGGAAACATTGTTGATGCTGGAGAAATCCAAGCAGGTGAGTCGGGAGAGCAACGGAGCTTTTGATGTGACCATCGGCCCCCTGGTGAACGTTTGGGGTTTCGGCCCGGATCATCAGATCGAGCCGCCGGACGACACGCAAATCGCGGTCCTGCTGGAAATTGTCGGCTATGAAAAACTCACGCTGGACCTGGAAGCAGGGACTGTCACCAAGAAACACAGCGATACCTATATTGATCTTTCCGGCATTGCCAAGGGCTATGCGGTTGATGTTGTCGCGGAAACCGTGGAAAGTTTTGGCCTGGAGAATATCCTGGTGGATATTGGCGGAGAAGTGGTCGCTCGGGGACACAATGCCCAGAATGAACCCTGGCGCATCGCCATAGAGACCCCAGTACCGGATGCCCGCAGTGTGTACCGCGTCTTGCCCATCACGGATATCGCCCTGGCGACATCCGGAGATTACCGCAATTTCATCGAAGTGGCTGGTCGTTCCCTATCACACACCATCGATCCCGAGTCGGGACGTCCCATCTTTCATGATCTGGCTTCGGTCAGTGTTTTTCATGAGTCCTGCGCACTGGCTGACGCCTACGCCACCGCCATTCTGGTGCTTGGGACTGAAGACGGCTTGGCCCTGGCGGAAGAGCTGGACCTGGCGGTTATGCTGTTGGTGCATGATGAAGAAGAGGGGTTTATCGAGCGTAGCTCCAGCGCATTTCAAGCGCTGTTCCCAGATTCCTGAAAAGCGCCACGAATTCGATCATGAAGTCCTGCTGTCACGGGCAAACAGGTGAATATTCCGCCCTTATACTGCTGTAGGCAGACTTGCAAAGCGTCACTCCCACCCGACACACTATTGGCTGTTTATGTGAATACGGCTGCCTGAAATAATAAGTTGGGTCCAACGGGAGTGTTGCTATGCGGAAATTGGTGATTGTCGGTTTCGTTGTGACTTTTGTGTTATTGTTCGGGGGCAATCCGCTCGCCTGGGCAAATGAAGCGCTGGTGGCGGAGTTACGAGACTATAACGGCGCACCGACGATTTTCGTGAACGGCGAAGCACGCCCACCGCTTTTCTTCTGTGCCGATCCAAACCCGGATCCAGAACATCCCTTCAAAGCACAGGCGGAAATGGCCCGTGAAGCCGGTGTGCGCTTTTATACCTTCGGCTTGCCCATGCCCTGGCCCGAGCCGGGCGCCAAGGCCGATTTTACTCCCGTCGATCAGGCCATCCAGGACCTGCTGGACATCGTGCCCGACGCCCTCCTGATGCCCCGTTTCTCCATCACGCCGCCTCCGCACTGGTGGCTGGACGAAAACCCCGGCAATGAGATGCTTTACAGCGACTCGGAAGACAACCCCGATCATGTGCGTTGGGGAAGTGTCGCCTCGGAGGCCTGGCGCGAAGAATTTCCCATCCACCTCGCCCGTTTTGTGGAACACCTTGAAGCCCACTGGGGCGATCACATCATCGGCTACCACCCCTGCAACCTGAGCACGGCGGAATGGTTTTACAAGCGTTCCTGGGAGCCGGTGCATGGCGGCTTTGAAGAACCGATGCGTCTGGGCTTTATCCAGTGGCTGCGCACGCAATACGAAGAAGAGCTGGAGGCCCTGCGCGTCGCCTGGGACAAGCCGGCGCTTGCGTGGGAGGCCATTCAGGTTCCCACGGCAGCCGAACGGGAAAGCGCCACACACGGCCTCTTCCGCGATCCGGTCCAGGATCGCTATGTCATCGACTTCGCCACGTACCAACAAGTTGCCGTGGTCGAGCCCATGGAGCAAGCCGCCGCACTGATAAAGGAGCTGACCGATCGTAAGAAGCTGGTCACCTATTTCTACGGCTACTTCTTCGAACTGGGCAACCTGCCCAAAGGCGGCAGTGTCAGTGGGCACCTCGCGTTGGATCGTTTGTTACGCTCCCCCGATGTCGATATCCTGACCTCGCCCATCTCGTATCTGGACCGAGGGCCGGGCGGCATGAATGCCTTCATGCTGCCGGTGGACTCCGTAACGGTGGCAGGCAAGCTCTTCATCACGGAAGACGACACGCGCACCATGTACACCGACCGCAGCACCATGCTGGGGCGCATCACGGGGACCAACAACCTGGAAGAAACCCATTGGGAGCACCGACGCCATTTCGGGCGCTTGCACCCGCGACGCATGGGAACCTGGTACATGGACCTGATCGCCGAGGGCTGGCTGAATGATCCCGGCATCTGGGAAGAAATCGCGCGCAACTGGACCCGCTATGAAGCCGAGATGGAAGCCCCGAAGCGTTTCGCGCCGGAAGTCGCCATCGTGGTGGATGAGCGAAGCGTCCTGGGGGCCTATCCGGACCGCGCCTTACACGCCCCGCTGTTTTCTTTCTTCCGTGAGCAGTGGTACCGCATGGGCGCGGAGTTCAGGATGCATCTACTGAGTGACGTCCTGGAAGATCGTATCGAGTTGCCGGCGGTGACGCTCTTTCTCGGCTGCTGGTGGATCAATGACGCTGATCGCGAGAAGCTGCATACCGCGCTGGAAGGCAAGACTGCGGTCTGGTTCTATGGCAGCGGCTTCCTGAGTGACGATCAGGCAAGTACGGAGCAAATCACCGCCCTGACAGGATTTCCGCTCGATGAAGTCAAAGGCGGCGTCGCAGCGTTCCGCTTCCAAGGTGAACACTTGCTGACAGAAGGCTTGGCGGGTGAGGGCTACGGCAACCCCGATTTGGAATTGAGCCCGCGTTGGTCGGTGGCCGATAGCCCGGGGGTGCAATCCCTGGCGACCTATTGCGACGACGACAGCGTGGCGATAGCGGCCAAGGGTATGGGAAACTGGCGTTCAATTTATGTGGGCGCGCTGGAAGTCCCGGCGCAGTTTCTCCGCAATATCCTGCATCAGGCAGGCGTACACGTCTACCTCGATTCCGACGATGTCATCGCGACCGACGGCAGCTTCCTGACCGTCAGCGCCTCCAGCGCCGGAGAAAAAGCAATTCTCCTCCCACCCGAGACCCGTATTGAAAGACTGGACGCCCCCGCCGCCGAGCTTACTGTGCGCGGCAACCACCTCATCGAAACCTTCGCCCACGGCGAAACCCGCCAGTACCGGTTGACGCCGGAGTAGCAAAGCTTGCTTTGCTGGCATCTGGAGTAGCAAAGCTTGCTTTGCTTGAGTTCTGGAGTAGCAAAGCTTGCTTCGTTACTCCAACCTTACGCGCTTTGCGCTTGCGCAAAGGGAAGGTGTTGTTCTGTAGGGGCGGGCCCCCGTGTCCGCCTGTGGGCGCCCACAGGGGGGGGCGCCCCTACAAACATTATCTTGCTCAATTCCTTTGCCCGACTTCCCCCTCCGCTGCGCGGGCGATGTTGCGGAGCATGCCGGCGAAGACGATCTGGTGAAGCAAGTAGAGGCTGTACCAGTAGGCGAGACCAAAAAGGCCGGCGGGATCGAAGAGGGCGGTCTGACGGATGATGCAGCCGTCGCCGTCGGGGGTGACGCGGAATTCGAGCCAGGCGCGACCGGGTACTTTCATCTCGGCGCGCAGCATGAGCCGTTCGCCGGGCTCGATGGCCTCGACACGCCACCAGTCCACGACATCGCCCACGAAGAGATGCTCGGGATTACGGCGGCCACGACGATGGCCCACGCCGCCAGCCAGAATATCGAGGTAGCCCCGCAGCGCCCAGAGCCAGTCGGCGTAGTACCAGCCCTGTTTACCGCCAATGCGTTGAATGATGGCAAAGGCCTGTTCAGGGGGTACATTGGCGTGGCATTCCCGCAGGTCGACAATCCGAGAGCCGAATTTCACCCCGCCCCAGGCGCGATCCACCATTTTGGAGGATGAAAGCGCGTCGGACCAGTGTGTTTCGACGAACTCGCGGTCTTCATTGCGCAGCGCCTGGGCGATTGCCTCGCTGACGCCCATCGGCGCAACCGTGAAACGGTGACGGGCCTTGTCATCGCGCACCACCGTGGGATACTGGATGCCCTCAATCAGTTTACGGCCAATCCGTGCATGGACGGGCGTGACCAGATGCAGCCAGAGGCTGGAGAGGCGGGGGGTGAGCACGGGGACCGTAATCATATAACGTCGCAATCCGAGCTGCCGCGCAAATTCCTGCATCAGGCCGCCGTAGGACATACATTCGGCCCCGCCGATTTCGAAGACCTCGCTTTGTTCCAGGGAAATCTCCAGCCCCTCAAGCAGGTATTCCAGCACGTCGCCAATGGCGATGGGCTGCGCCTCCACCGAGACCCAGCGCGGCGTGATCATCACCGGCAGTTTGCGCACGAGGGCGCGGATGAGATCGAAGGAGAGGCTGCCGGAGCCGATGATGATCGAGGCGCGAAACTCGATGGTCTTGACCGCGCTGTTCCGGAGGATACGCCCAACTTCATGGCGTGCGTGCAGGTGTTCCGAGAGCGTCTTGGACTCGTCGCCCAACCCGCCCAGGTAAAGAATACGTTCCACGCCCGCGGCGGTAGCCGCCTCTGCAAAGTTTCTGGCAGCCTCATATTCCCGTTCGGCGAAAGCCCCGCTGTCGCCCATCGAGTGCGCCAGGTAATAGGCTTGTTTCACGCCTTGCAAGGCTTTGTCCAGGCTTTTGCGGTCAAATAAATCGCCCTGGACGACCTCCGTACCTGGCGCCACGCGGCCCGTGAGGGCTTCCGGGCGTCGCGCCAGGCAGCGGACAGGAAGGCCTTGTTGCTCCAACATTTTCAGTAGCCGACCTCCGACATAGCCGGTGGCTCCAGTGAGCAGGATCATGCGCAGGCCCTCCCAACCGCGTGTAGCGATTGTCTGTTTTTATATGATGGGTCTTTGTGATGGCCTCAGGCGCGGTAGAGGCTGTGGCCGATGCCGATTGCTTCGCGGCATCCTTCCACGGTTTCCAGCGCGACGGGGGTTACCTTCTTCGCGTTGTCGCGGAGGAAGTCCTTGATGAAATCGTCGCTATTCTCAGGCGCGTGGAACTTCTCGATGATGGGGGCGTTGAACTCCGCCACATACTGCGCCAAGGTCTTCTTGAGCATGCCATAGAACTTCTCCCCACGCCGGTACTTGCCCAGGAAATCGAGGTAGACGTCCTCTGGCGCAAGCAGGTGCAGCAGACGATAGAGTACGCCCACGCCCGGCGGCATCTTGGGAATCACCATCTCCGGCTCATTGCTGTCGGTGTCCAGCGGCAGGGGATCGGTTGTGGTGGGCACGCCTTGAATTTTCTTGAGCGCGGTCTTGGGATCGTCCAGCAAATCCAAGGTGTTGTTGTCGCTCTTGCCCATCTTGCTGGAGCCATCCAGCCCAGGCAGACGCAGGGCGTTCCGGCTAACGGCTTCGGGGATGTGCAGCACCTCGCCGAAGCGGCTGTTGAACTTCTGGGCGATGTCGCAGGCCATCTCCACGTGCTGGCGCTGATCATCGCCGACCGGCACCTGGTCCGCTCGCACGATGAGGATGTCCGCCGCCATCAATACGGGGTAGCCCAGCAGGCCGTAGGAGAGGGGATTGCCTTCGACTTTCGGGTTGTCTTCCAACTGCGAGAACTTGTCTTTGTAGGTAGTGCCGCGTTCCAGGTGGCCGATGTTGGTGATCATCCCGAGGAGCAGGGTCAACTCCGCCGTGCAGGGTAGATCGCTCTGGCGGTACACGATTGACTTCGCAGGGTCCAGGCCGCAGGCGATGTAGGTGCGCAGCATGTCCAGGGTTTGTTCGAAAATGCCCTTGGGCTCGGTGATTGTCGTGAGTGCGTGGTAGTCAGCGATAAAGTAATAGCGCTCGGCTTCCTGCTCCTGAAGCCGCAGGAAATGATAGATGGCCCCGAAGTAGTTGCCGTAATGCAGGCGGCCCGTGGGCCGTATACCGGATAATATGACAGGTCGTTTTTTCTCGGACATGGGTCTCCCTCAGTG
>SKJD01000404.1 GCA_007116095.1 Candidatus Hydrogenedentota bacterium | reverse complement strand
GCGCGGTCCAGGTCCACGTCGTTGAAGAGCGAGCAGGTATGGCCATCCGCGCCGAGCCCCAGCAGGGCCAGGCTGAACTTGCCGCCGCGAAACTGAAACTTGGCGATGTCGTCGTGGTAACGCGCGGCCGCCTCTTCCAGCGACAACTCCGTTTTTACGTCCAGCACCTGCGTCTTCGGCAGGCCCAGCGCTTCGAGCATCGGCAGGGTCATTGCGTAGTTGCTCTCCGGGTCGTCTTTCAGCACATGGCGTTCGTCGGTATAGGCCAGGTGCAGCATCGGCGCTGGCTTCACCGTCCCCCGGGCGATGGCATGGTATACCGGCTTCGGGGTACTGCCGCCCGACAACAGAACGCCGTGTGGGTAGCTCCGACCGACTTCGAATTCTTCCTGCAAGTGTTCCACGAGGGCGTCGATCAGGGCTTTCCTCGTTTCAAATGCTTTACTGTCTAGTGTATACATGAAATTCCTTTATATAGTGTCCTGGCGTAGCAAAGCTTGCTTTGCCGGTATTTTGGCGTAGCAAAGTTTACTTTGCGTCTTCGTGCAAAGCACGAAGAAAACCCAACGGTATGCCCATTAACCTACGCAAACTGAAGTTTGCTACTCCATATTGAACGAAGCGAGCTTCGTTACTCCGCTTCTTCCTCCGGCTTGAGCGTCGACTGACAGCGGATATTGTACCGCGAGGCGAGGGCTTTAGCCACTTGCGGGCCGGAACTGCCGAAGGGGTAAGCCTCTGGTTTAATCTGCTCTGTTTCAAGTTGGTGTAGCGCCGGGGTGAAGATGTCCCAGGCGGCTTCGAGCTCGTCGGAACGAATGAAGAGGCTCTTGTCGCCTTCCACCACATCCAGCAGGAGCGATTCATACGCGTCCGGGATTACCACCTTGAAGGCGGCGTCGTAGCGCAGGTCCAGGTCGCTTTCCAGCAACGCGATCCCCAGACCCGGGGCCTTGTTGGTGATGCGCAGTGACATGCCAGCGTCTGGTTGCACGCGGATGACCAGCTCGTTATTCCCCAGCGCCTTGCCCGCCTTGCCGAAGATGTTGCCCGGCACCGAGCGGAACTGGATGCGGATTTCCGTCTTGTTGTCGCCGAGCGCCTTGCCCGCCTGCACCATGAAAGGCACGCCGTCCCAGCGCCGGTTGCGGACATGCAGTACCCCGCAGGCGTAGGTCGGGGTGATCGATTCCGAGTTTACGCCATCTTCCTCCAGATAGCCGAAGTGCTGACGGCCCTTGTGGGCGCCCGCGCTGTACTGTCCGACCACCATATCGCTCAACTTCAGCGGCGGAATGGCGCGCAGGGCCTTTACCTTCTCGTCGCGTACATGCTGCGAGTGGAGGCTGAGCGGCTGCTCCATCGCCACCAGCGCCACCATCTGCAAGAGGTGGTTCTGCATGACGTCCCGGATGATGCCGTAGTCCTCGAAATAGCCCGCCCGTCCTTCCAGGCCCAGGTCTTCCATCCAGGAGATGTGCACGCTCTCGATATGAGCGCGGTTCCAGATGGGATCAAAGATGAGGTTGGCGAAGCGCAGCACCATCAGGTTCTGGATAACCTCTTTGCCCAGGTAGTGATCGATGCGGTAGGTCTGCTCCTCGGTGAAGACCTTGCCCATACTTTCGGTCAGCTCGTCGGAGCTGTTGCGGTCACTGCCGAAAGGCTTCTCAATCACCACCCGCGACCAGCCTTCAGAGTCCTTGCGATGCACCAGGCCGGCGTCGGCCAATGCATGGGCCACGTCCAGGAAGAGGAAGGGGGGGATAGACATATAAAAGAGCCGGTTCTCCTGGCGGCTGGCGTCCAGGCTGTCCAGCTTCTGGTACAACTGCTTGAACGACTCGGAATCGTCGTAGTTGCCGGAGAGATAGCTGAAGCGCTCGAGAAACGCTGCCATCAACTGATCACAGCGCTCACCCGGGACATAGCGGCAGGTCAGTTTGGTGTTGACGCGCTCCCGGAACGCTTCGTCGCTCATCGTTGTGCGGGCAAATCCGACGATATGAAAGTCCTTGGGCAGTAAATCCTGACAGAAGAGGGAAAACAGGGCCGGGAAAATTTTACGTATGGCCAGGTCCCCCGAGGCGCCGATGACAATGATACAGAGCGGCTCGTCCCGGTTGATGCTGGTTCGTTTGTCTTTTTCTAAAACCTTCAAGGGGGTCATCCTTAATAGTACACGCAGCGCCGGTGGGCGCTACAAGTCGATTTTGCACAATTCTATATGACAACAAAAACACCCGGACCTGCTATTTATTCCAAAACGCTTGGGTATCGGGTCGGGCAGGAGAATCGCCCGGGGTGTTTACATGAATACACCGGGCCATGCGTAGCTTTTGCACGGTTGTTGCGGTGGGAAACAGTATGGATTTAGCGGTGGGTCTTCAGGAAACGCTTCCAACTGTGCATCTCGTCCTTCTCCAGCGGCGATCCGAAACGCGGTAGCCAGACCGGTTTCCGGGGCTTGTGGATGAGGCGCATGTTGGCCTCCTCGGGGGTGCGGTTGCCCTTTTTGACATTGCAGTGCAGGCAGGCCGACACCAGGTTGTCCCAGGTTTCACGGCCACCCCGGGAGCGGGGGATGACGTGGTCGAGGCTGAGTTCATTTTTGGCGAAGCGCTTCCCGCAGTATTGACAGCGGTGCTGATCCCGGACGAAGATGTTGCGGCGGGAAAACTGTACCTCACGCCGGATGAAGCCGTTGAACATGCTCAGGATGATGATTTCCGGCAAGACAATCTTCAAGGCGGGGGTGTGGATGACACGGGGATTCCCATTGCCGGTGACGATGTCCAATTGCGAGAGATCGCACCAGTCCTCAAAATCGTAGATGGCGTAGTCGGCCGGATGCACCACCCGGGCTTGGCCCTGGTACAACATCACCAATGCCCGCTTGGCGGAAGCCACGTTGACTGCCACCCACGACTTGTTTAACACAAGTACGCGTGTGTCCAGCATGGGGAGCCCCTATGAAGCGTGTCACAGCCAGAAATCGTCATTAAGTATACGGCCTGACACTACCCGATGCAATTATTTACCCTACGCGGCGTTTTATCCCGGAAATCACGGAAAACACGGAAAATCTACTCCGTAATGCGCACGCAGCAGTTTGCTGATTCATTGCCTGCGCTTCTTGCGCGAACGCCATAATTCGAGGCTGCGACAAGCACAGAATCTACATAAATGCTAAATATGCTATCTCCTTCGGGGAGGGGGGATGGGTGTAAGCCCAAGTCCCCATGGAAACACATGGCTTCGCTTCCCCCACCCAAAAACACCACATAACCAGTCTGCTTGACCGGTAATGTTAGAACTACACACAAAAAAACGCTCCCGTGCGGTGTGCAGGGGAGCGGTGGTGTATGTCGATATTGTTGGTTGGTTCGGGGAAGGGCCCCGGGGGAGACCGACTTAACGCTGTTCGAGTTCCGGCGGGTATTTGATCTCCAGATGCAGCTCTTCCAGTTGTTTGGGGAAGACATCGCTCGGCGCGTTCATCAACATGTCCTGCGCCTTCTGGTTCAGCGGGAACGCGATTACCTCGCGGATGTTTGGCTCGTCGGCCAGCAGCATGACGATGCGGTCGAGGCCGGGGGCGATGCCACCGTGCGGAGGCGCCCCGTAGTGGAAGGCCTTCCACAAGGCCGGAAACTTGGACTCGACGGTGTGCCGGTCGTAGCCCGCAATTTCGAAAGCCTTCAGCATCACCTCGGGGCGGTGGTTACGGATGGCGCCCGAGGAGAGCTCGATGCCGTTACAGACAATGTCATATTGGTAGGCGAGCACATCCAGTGGGTCCTGGGTTTCCAGGGCCTCCATGTCGCCCTGGGGCATGGAGAAGGGGTTATGCGAGAAGTCCACCTTCTTTTCGTCTTCGTTCCACTCGAACATCGGGAAATCCACGATCCAGCAGAAAGAGACGATGCTGTTGTCGATGATATCCAGCGCCCGGGCGAGATAGCCGCGCACCTTGCCCAGCAGCTCGTTGGTGTTATTACGGGGACCGGCGCCGAAGAAAAGCGCGTCGCCGTCTTCCAGGCCCATCCGCTCGATAAGCCCCTGCTTTTCCGCGTCGCTCAGGAACTTGACGATGGGGCCTTTCATCTCGCCGTTGCGGTAGGCGACCCAGGCCAGCCCCTTGGCGCCTTCCCGCTTGGCGAAAGCCTCGGCGTCATCAAAGAATTTCCGGGACTGGTCCGCGGCGCCCTTGGCGTTGATCGCCTTGACGGCGCCACCCGAGCCCACCTGGCTGCTGAAGACCTTGAGTTCGCAGTTGGCGAAGAGGTCGGTGCAGTCCACCATCTCCAGGCCGTAGCGGATGTCCGGCTTGTCGCTGCCGTATTTTTCCATGGCCTCCAGATAGGGGATGCGCGGGAAGACCTCGGCGACGATGCGCTTGTTCGAGAGCTCCTTAAAGATGCGTACCAGCATGCGCTCCAACACTGCGAATAGGTCGTCCTGGGTGATGAAGGACATCTCCATATCGATCTGGTAGAACTCGCCGGGGCTGCGGTCGGCGCGGGAGTCTTCATCCCGGAAGCACGGGGCAATCTGGAAGTACTTGTCGAAGCCGGAGACCATCAGCAACTGCTTGAACTGCTGTGGCGCCTGGGGCAGCGCGTAAAATTTGCCGGGGTAGAGGCGGCTGGGCACGAGGTAGTCCCGCGCACCTTCCGGTGAGGAACTGGTCAGAATTGGCGTGTGGTACTCTACGAAATCTTCTTCTTCGGTCAGGTGCTTCCGCACCAGGGCGCAGGTCTGCGAGCGCAGGATGATGTTTTGGTGCATCTTCTCCCGGCGCAGGTCCAGGAAGCGGTTTTCCAGGCGCATGTCCTCGGGACTGTCGGTTTCCTGGTTGACAGGGAAGGGCAGTTGATCCGCGTGGGACTCCACATGAAAGGTCGCCACGACCACTTCGATATGGCCGGTCGCCAGGTGATCGTTGACGGTCTCCGGGGTACGCGCCACGACTTCGCCCGTCACCGTAATCACGCTCTCCGGGCGCACCCGTGAGGCTGCGTCAAAGAAGTCCTGCTCCGGGTTGATGACGATTTGTGTCAGCCCGTAGTGGTCGCGCAGGTCGATAAACAATATTCCGCCATGATCCCGCTTGCGGTGAACCCAGCCCGACAGGCGCACTTCTTGCTTGACGTGGTCCTGGTGCAACGCAGCGCAGTGATGGGTACGAAATGGATGCATTTTGGCCTTTCAGATAATCAGATAACTGGGGTTGGCTGTCCAAGGCTGTCAAAGCGATGGACGATCTCGGTAAATAATGTCAATATATTATGGGTTATGCGTCAAGGATATGTTTTCGGCAAGTCCCCGGCGTTTATTCCGGTTCGTGCGCCCGACATACCTCCGCCTCAAAGTTGCTCTGTCAGGGTACTTTTATCGTGTATGGGAGAGGAGGAGCCATGCCGCCAAGAGGGCATAATAGTACCCGGAAAGGCATCAATCAGTCAATTCGCAGGCGCTTTCCGCCTGGCAGGCGCAGCCCGGGCCAGTCATGCCTTGGCAGGGCACACAGTAACACCACGGCCGGGAATATGCATCCTGAGCACGTGGCGCTACTTGAAATTCCTTGGCGCTTGTACAGACCGCGTCCGACGCTTAGTCCGTCAAGATATTCCGTTCCCGTAGTTTTTCGACGATGGTCTCAATGGCCATGTCCATGTCCGGACGGTAGGGGAGCTGCACATCTATCGGGAACTCGGAGAAGACATTCTCGCCGATATTGACCACAAAGATGTCGTTCGGCTCGTTCAGACGCCGCAGGTTGTCAAGGTCAAAGTCGTCGGCGTCGGTCACCGTGGTAATGAGCAGTAAGCCCGCATCCGCCATCACCCGGGCCAGGTTGCCCAGCTTCTCCAGGTGCAGCTCACGGCCCATTTCCCGCATGCGGCTGTCGTGGTCCAGCTCTTCAAAGTAGTTGGAAATGCCGAAGTAATAGGTGTTGTAGCCTTGCTCGAAGAGCACCTTCTCCAACTGCTTGGCCACCCGGCGCTTGCTGCAACCGTAGACACCGTGGAGCACGAGCAATTTGCCCTGGTTCTTGTTCCGGGCTAGCCGCGCTTCGTTGTCGATGTGCCCGGTTTCCCAGGTAAATTCCCGATCCCGGATATGGTCCATCATTACGGAGTCATCTTCATCGACCTGCGTCAGGATGACCCCGGCGCCCGCGATTTCATGTTCATCCACAATCACAAAGCGACCGGTGGGTTCCAGATCGTTGCGGCGGTCAAAGGCCACGGGGCGACGGGTCTCGATGATGATCTCCGCCACGTCATGCCGATCCACCTGCTCCTTGTTTTCGACGGTGCTCAATTCGGAGGCGTCCAGCACACTCACGACATCGGCCAGCTCCGCGGGTACATTGGTCGCGCCAATCTTCAGTTTGTATTGCTTGCCCTTGATCAGGGGCGCCCGACCCATCCAGAACATGTTGGCGCGGAAACGACGACTGACGTAAGGCTGGGGATCGCCTTTCTTCGCCATCAACTCACCGGCCTTGATGTAGATTTGGGTGGTGAGGGTGAGGCCGGTGGCGTCCCCGACCTCGGAACTGGTTTTTATCGGAGCATTGAAGGCTTCAATGCTGCTCACCACCGATTCTTTGCCGGAGGGGTAGAAGACCACCTCGTCCCCGACTCGAATCGTGCCGGTCGAGATGGTTCCGGCCACGATGCGGCGGTTGTCGCCCTGCGCCGTGAACTTGTAGATGTCCTGCACCGGCATGCGGAAGGTGCGTGTGGCGTCGTCACGGAGTTTCTGGAAGGCATCCACCTGCTCCAAAACCGACATCCCCGTGTACCAGGGCATCTTCTCGGAGTGCTCCGTGATGTTGTGCCCGTCACGCGCACTGACCGGAATCATGGCCGTCGGGTGCACGCCCAAGCGGTCCAGAAAGGCCAGGTATTCTTCGCGAATGCGGTTGAAGACGTCCTGGCTGTAGTCGACGGCGTCCATCTTGTTAACCAGCACGGCCAATTGCTTGATGCCCAACATGGAAACCATGTAGCCGTGGCGCT
This sequence comes from Candidatus Hydrogenedentota bacterium, assembly GCA_007116095.1. Classification (GTDB taxonomy): domain Bacteria; phylum Hydrogenedentota; class Hydrogenedentia; order Hydrogenedentales; family SCBR16-9; genus SCBR16-9. The sequence goes on along the minus strand of SKJD01000404.1, from coordinate 660 downwards.
TGCTGTTTTCCTGGACGCCTTCGCCCGCGTCGATCACGAGCAGGGCGGCCTCGGCCCGGGCGGCCCCGGTCACCATGTTCTTCAGGAACTCGATATGCCCGGGGGCGTCGTGGATGATGTAATTGCGCTTCTGCGTCTTGAAGAAACAGCGCGCGGTGTCAATGGTGATGCCCTGGGCCTGCTCGTTTTTAAGCGCGTCCAGCAGGAAGGCGTATTCGAAGGGGCGCGCATTGGCCGCGCACATCGCCTTGACCTGCTCCAGCTTGCCTTCCGGCAGTGAACCCGTGTCGGCCATCAAGCGGCCAATCACCGTGCTCTTGCCATGGTCCACGTGCCCCACGATGACCACATCCATGTGGTCGCGGGTCTTGTTCTGATCGAGCGGCGCAGCTTCCGTTGCGGTAGTGGTCATGGTCGTCCAGTCTTTCTCTCAGCCTTGGGCCTGTGTTCCGGAAAGTCACGCGGTGCTTTATCTAGGTCTCCCCAGGCCTGGGAAACCGTGCGTGTCCTGAATATTCGATAGCTCGGGGAAGAAAACGAAGCCGGGCAACTTACATGTAGCCATCCCGGCGAAGGGTCTCCAGGCCGCCGCCGTCGTCCTTGTCCTGGGCCCGGCCAGAGCGTTCGGCGATATTCGAGAATTTGCCGCCGCGCAGCTCT
>SKJD01000189.1 GCA_007116095.1 Candidatus Hydrogenedentota bacterium | reverse complement strand
GATGAATGAGCCGTTGCGTCACCGCGGCTACACCTTCTTCCAGGCGTCGTGGGGGCCGGAAGGCGCCGGACCCAATGAGCCGCTGTTCTCGACCTTTGCCGTGGTGTTGAACCCCGCCGACCAATGGCCTACCTATGCCTGCTATGTCATTGCGGTCGGGTTGATTATCCATTTTCTCCAGAAATTGACCAAGTACCTGAAGCGTGAGCAACGGAGAATGAGCGCATGACCGCACAGTCCATCACATCCCGCAAATTGAACTGTACCGTTTTAAATCCTAACCGATATGCCTGGCGGACAATGGTATTGGGGCTACTTGCTGTGCTCATCACCGGCTTCGCTTCCGAAGCGGCTGCGTACGAAGGCTTTGAAGGCCCGACAGTGCCCCGTTGGAGTCAGGAAAGCGTCGATCTCTTCGCTTCATTGCCGGTCCAGGAAGGGGGACGCGTCAAGCCCCTGGATACCTACGCGCAGTTTGCGATGTTGCGCATCAACGGCCAGCGCTCTTTCCGCACGCCGGACGGCGAGCGCATCGGACCATCCGAGTGGTTGATGGACATTCTGTTCTACCCGGAGATTGCACAACATTACGCCACCTTCATCGTAAACAACAGTGAATCCATTACAGCCATCGGCCTGACGGCGCATCAAGAGCGCCGGGATCGCTATTCCTATGCGGAGTTGTCTCAGGCGCGAACCCGACTCATGCAGATGGCGCGTGAGTACACAGATATTGATGTGGCCTACCGCACCCCCGTGGAGCAGGAAATAATCAACATTGCGCAGAACCTCATGCAGTTCGAGCAGATGATGCATTTCCTGGACTTCTCGGATCACCGCTTTGCCGTGATTGACGAAGGTATCGTGGGCGATACCTTTCCCGAGACGGATGGCGTGCCGCTCAGTGCGGTGTTGCAGCGCATGCCGGGATTGATGGATACCTTGCGGACGGAAGCCCAGGAGCATGGGGACGAATCACTGGACCAGGAGATCGCCGCACTCAGCCGCTTGATGTCGGAACTGGACACCGTGGCGCGTTTCGCACAGGGTATCCCGCTCTTTCCGGGACTTCGGGAAGATATGGCCGAATGGCTGACTCCCGCGGACTTGACCGCAGCCGCGTTTGCCTTTGTCGAGCCTCATGAAGAGCATATTGCGCTGTTGGCGAAACTGGAGTCGCTGAAAGGTCAGCGTGGAGATCGCATCGCGTTTCAAGCGGCGCTGGCTGACTTCCACCAGGACGTGACCAGCATGGCGAATGCGCGGGGCGAATACAGCAAGGTTCCGTTTGAAGTCTTCTTCTACCGCTGGCAGTTCTTGTTCTGGAGTCAGTGGACCTACGTGCTCTGCTTTTTGCTGGCGACCATGTACTGGTTGATGCCGCGCATTCAAGTATTGCACCGGGCGTTGCCGTGGGCCCTTATCGTACCCACGCTGCTGTTGATTATCGGTATTGTATTGCGCTGCATCATTCGCGGGCGGCCGCCGGTCACTACCTTGTATGAAACCATTCTTTTTATCACGGCGGTTGCAGTCGTGATCGCTATAATTATCGAGTTCTTAAACCGCCAGGGCATTGCCGGTTCTGTCGGGGCGTTCCTGGGTAGTTTTGGGCTCTTTCTCGCCTTTCGATACGAGGCGAAGGAAGCCGTCGATACAATGCCCAGCCTGGTCGCCGTGCTGGACAGTAATTATTGGCTCAGCATCCACGTTATCACCATTACCATCGGCTACGCAGGCGGGTTGTTGGCGGCGGCCCTAGCCCATATCTACATTTTTGGCAAGTTGTTCCGAATCAAGGAAGACAACAAGAAACAGTATAAAAATATCACCCGGATGACCTATGGCGCGCTATGCTTCGGGCTGGTCTTCTCGGTCGTGGGCACCATTCTGGGCGGCGTTTGGGCGAACGATAGCTGGGGCCGTTTCTGGGGCTGGGACCCCAAGGAAAACGGTGCGCTGATGATTTGCCTGTGGAGTCTGGTCATCCTGCATGCACGCATGGGAGGATATATCCGGGACCTGGGAATCGCCATTACCTCCATCATACTTGGGATGATTATCGTCTTTGCGTGGTGGGGCGTGAACCTGCTCGGGGTGGGCCTGCATAGTTACGGCTTCACCAGTGGTATAATGAATATTGTCGCGATATACTGGATTGTGCAGAGTATTGTAATCGCCTTCGGGATTTACGTCTGGCTGCGAGATACCGGCGAGGCAATGGAGGCAAAATCGCAAAACAAAGACAATGCCAAGCAAGAGGCAGCCGACGTCCAGGCTTGATTTTGTCTGAACAGCGCAAGTGATTATCGACGCCTGTGCGTCCGGAAAAGTTCGGGCGCGCAGGCGGTATGTATAGAGCCAGGGTTGCCTGTTTTTCGGGGGAATGGTCCGTATCAGCAAGTATGATAAGGCCGAAAGTATGACGGGGAAAGTTATGCCGCAACACAATGTGACACCGCAGCGTCCGCTGTTGGCTATGACGATGGGGGACAGCAATGGAATAGGCCCGGAGATATTGGCCCAGGCGCTGGCCCGACCGGAGCCCTGGCAATATTGTCGGCCCTGGATTCTCGGGGATACCACGGTGATGGAAGCGGAACTGCGCCGCGTGAACGCTGCATGTACGCTGCTGCGCGCCGATACCCCGGAAGAAGCCGGCCAGGCCGCTGAAGGACAACTTCCCATTACCGACTGCGGTATGCCGGCGCCCGCACGCAAGCCCGGAAATCTGGATGTAGCGGTGGGAGCCTGTGTACTGACCTGGATTCGACAGGCGACGCAATGGGCGATGGATGGCGTCGTCGACGGCATTGTGACCGGCCCCATTAACAAGGAAGCCATTCACCTGGCGGGTTCGCCATTTCAGGGCCACACGGATTTTATCGCGGATATGACCGGGGCCCCGGAGTACAAGATGTGCCTTTTTACGGATTCCATGCGCATCGTCCATATCACCGGGCACCTTTCCTTGCGGGATGCGCTGGACGAAGTAAAGCAGGATCGCATCGTGCAGTCCATTCGTATCGGCTACGAAGCCCTGCAACGTATGGGCTTGGCCGCTCCGAAAATCGCGGTTGCCGGGCTGAACCCCCATGCCGGAGAAGCCGGGCGCTTTGGCCGCGAGGAAATCGAGGAGATACAACCGGCGGTGGAAACTTGTCAGGCCGAAGGCATACCCTGTTCCGGGCCGTATCCTCCGGATACCCTCTTTGGCCGCATGCGGGCAGGCGATTTTGACATGGTTATCGCCATGTACCACGACCAGGGACACATTCCCTTGAAGCTTATCGCCATGGACGAGGGCGTCAATGTGACTTTGGGTATTCCTATCGTACGGACCTCGGTGGATCACGGCACCGCGTTCGACATCGCCGGAAAGGGTATTGCCCGGGAAGACTCCTTGTGTCAGGCCGTACGCTTTGCCGCCCAGCTCGCCGGATTGCCCCGCTATGCCGGAGTGGGCGCACAACGTAATGGCGAATAGCCCCCAAACCGGAAAGTACTTCATGCCAGCCAGGAAACCCATGCGCAGATTCTTAACCTGTTTCATCATCGGCCTGTCTTTGCTGCTGTTTTTTGAAAGTGTGGCCTGGGCGCAATCCCGGACATTCTCCTCACGTTCACGGGTTTTTCCCGTTGGGCCCAACCCCTGCGCCATCGTGATTCATGATCTGAACGACGATGACATACCCGACATCATTACTGCGGATCGGGGGGAATTGCTTGACATGCGGGAAGAGCGCCCGGCGAATGATGAGCTGTCTATTTTAATAGGCCAGGGTAATCTTGAATACACCAAGCACCACCCTTCCTTGAAAACCGGCTTTGCGCCCTATGCCATCGCCATTGCCAACATTGACGCCATCCGTTGGCCCGACATCATTGTGGCCAGTTTTCATGCGGTGCGGGGACGGCATCTGAACGTCTTTCTCAACCTGCACCACGAGAATATCTTTCAGCCAGTCAATGTGGACATCGCGACGGAAGGATTGGGCTATTACCGGCATGTGGATAGCGAGGGCAATCCGGTTTTCAATACGCCCGGGCTGACCTCCCTCGTGGTGCGCGACATTGATGGCGATGGCTATCGAGATATCCTGGCGACGGCCTGGTCCAGTGATGTCATTGTGCATGTACCGGGGCAGAGCGAGGACTTCTTCGGCGAAGCCCGTTTCATTCCCGCGAGTGGGGGGCCCAGGGACTTGCAGGTCGTGGATCTCAACGGCAATGGTCATCTGGACATCGTGGCGACTCTGTACAACAGCAACGAGGTGGCCATCTGGCAGGGCAGCGGCGGGCGTACCTTCACGGAAGTCACACGCTTTCTAAGCCGGGGGCGCCTGCCAAACAAAGTGCGTGTGGCGGACATGAATGGCAATGGGCGACCAGACCTGGTGGTGACCCACCGTCATACCGATGATTCCATCGTCATCTTCTACAATGATGGCAACATGCGCTTCAGCGCCTCCCAGGAGATTCTGCTCGGCGAGCATCGAGACGTACTCGAATATGATATCCGGGATCTAGTCGTGGTGGACTTAAACAACAACGGCCGACAGGATATTGCCGTCGCCTGCGCCGCTGCCGGGAGCGTGGTTGTTTTGCTCAATCAGGCCAACCGGGAAAACGGTGGCATCGCCTATCGCCGGGAAAACTACACCTTTTCTGATGGTAAGCCGCATGCCATCGCCGCTGGGGATCTCAATGGCAGTGGGTATCAGGATTTGGCGGTGGCGTTATGGGAAGTCAACGCCGTGGGCATCCTGCATAATCAAGGCGGATAGATCGCATATTCAGAGAAGCCGAATGTATACACGATCTATCCGCATTGCCATGAGGCATTGTCGACCTGCGCTTGTCTTTACGTCCGTTCTGGATAACCGGCTTCATCCAGCCAGCGGTTGATAACCGGTACGGAGGCGCCAATCTCTTCGATCATGCCCTCGTTCGATCCGGTGTCGTATTCGAAGTGTAGGGAAACCGGGCCGCTGAAGCCCTGTTGGTACAGCACCTGAAGATAGTCTTGGGTTGGGGTGAGTCCTTCGCCCAGGGGGACCCAGCGGGGCCGGCCGTTGTCCCAGACAAAGTCCTTGAGTGCCACCATATGCACCCGATTCAGCTCCGCGAGTAGGCGTACAATGACCATCCCGGCACCGTAAGCCCCTTCCACGGTCACGTGGCCCAAATCCAGATTCGATCCGATTTCAGGCAATTCGATTTGCTGGTAGGCGTATAGCAAATCCCAGACCGGCCCGCCGAAATAGCCGTAGCCCGAGTGGTTGTGGTAGCCGAGGCGGATGCCGTGTTCCGCCGCCAGTGTGGTGAGCCCTTCCAGCTCCTCGCTCACCTCAGCCAGCCGACGGTGAACGGGGACATCGTTGCTGTAGCGGTGTCCGCCCATGCGCACGTAAGCAATGCCCAGCTCCGCGCAGGCCGCCAGAATCTCTTCCGCTTGCGAATTTGCCTGGGTGAGCGCAGTGGTCAGCATGGAAACATCGAGTCCCGCATCTCGAACAGCCGCGACGGCGCGCGGGAAATCCTGGTCCAGGTTTTCCGGCAAGACATGTCCCCCCGGTCGCACCGTGAGGTCCACGCTGTCCAGGCCCAATTCCGCGCAGGTGGCGCCGAGGGCTTCATAGTCCAAAAATTGCAGATGTTTTGAAAATACACAGACCGAAGGCCTGGTGGTAGCGGCTTGTGCGGCTGCGGGGGCGGACATTGTCGTGGCTTGCAAGGCCGTTCCGGCTCCCAGCATCGCCAGCGGCAGACCCGCGCTTGTCCCCAGAAATCCTCTGCGACTCATCTTGTTGTCATGCATCGTCGTTGCCCTTTCCTTTCTGATTTTTCGCCTTGTCTTCTGTGTCTTGATCCTTGTCGCCATCGCCTGGACTCTTCATCCTGGGCTCAGATACCGCACGCATCAAATCTCCGGCCTGGGCAATGGCGCGCCGGGTAGCTACAGGCAAATCGGCGCCTTTATTGGGAGCGGCGCCTTTCGCCTGGGTTTTGTTTTTATCTGACCTGGACTTGCTTCCGGATGATTCACCCGCGGATTTCTTCCCTTTTCTGGGCTTGGCCTTTAATTTGAAGGGTGTTTTGTCTTTGTTCTGGTCTTTGGCCTCGTTTTTGGGAGCAGTGACTTCTTTTTCTGCATCATCAGTGACGACAGCGGAAGTGTCGGCTTCCGGTTTTTTGGCGTCCTTCTCAGCAAGCAGGATGCTACGCTTGGCCGATGTTTTGGCTTTAGACTTGGCCTTCTTTTTCGGCTTGGATTTGGCGCTGGGTTTTGGCGTATCGGAAGCGGCAGGCTCGGACGCTGTAATGGCTGCTTTCTCGGCGCTATCCACGTCGGCCTTTAGAGGCGCGTCTTGCGCCGGCGTGGTGGTGTCTACATCCAAATCATTGGAACGGCTGCTTGTGGGCGCTTCCGTTGGCTTCTCTTCGACCGCTGTTGTCTCTTGTGCTTGTTCAGTCCCTGCTTCGACCTCTGGGACACGTGTTTCTAGCGCTTCATCCGGCACAGGGGACGCTTCCGCTGTAAGCGGGGCTTCGTCTTGAGACTCAGATTTCGTCACATCTTTCGTTTCGGAAGCCGCTGCGCGCTCCTCTGGAGGCGTTTCCGGCGCTACTACCTGCCCCTGTTCTGGTTCTGGTTCTGGTTCTGGTTCTAGGCTGGCCGCCGACGGTGCTGGTTCCACACTTTCCGGAGGCGTTGCGGGCGCTTCAGGCGGTTCTGGGGTGCTTTCTGGCGCCTCTGGCGCCTCCTCTACTTCAGCAGGCAGCAAGGCGGTGTCAGAGATAAGTGCTTTTTCAGTTGCCGTCGTTTCGGGTCTTTCTGGCGCCGCAACAACTGGCATTTCCCGGCTGGGGTGTTTAGTGATCCAGGCGGCAATGGGCGCAAAGACCTCTTGCTCTCCATGCTTCCCGAAAACCAGATCCACGTGGTTGTAGTTGTACTTACAGCCCTCCTTTTTGGACAGCACCCGCATCTGTTTGTCGTCGTGGGGGAGCGCTTCCATGAAGCGCCGGGCCTGGTCCAGTGGCACAAAGGGGTCTTTGGGACCATAGAATGCCAGCAGGGGAAAACGCAGCGTGTTCAGTCCGGCCTTGATGTCTACCGTATTGTCCAGCATCCGCCAGGTGTGGCTGCGAAGCCAGTGGGCCATTTCCGCCTGCACTTGCGGCAATGGAGTATCCAACATGGTGAAGAAATGGCGCGAGCGCATGCCCCGGTTAATATTCCACAGGTTCGCCGGGAAATAGGGAAAGCTGATGCGTAGGATTCTGCCCAGCGGGGTAAGTCCCCGCACCACGGCGATGAGCAGCTTCGGACAGCAGCGCACCAGCAGCAAGAGGAAGCGGGGTGGTTTGGATTTGACCCCATCGAAACCGATAGGAGAACCCAGGGTGATTCCGCTTGCGATTTGATCTTCGCCATGGACCTGGGCGTAGGCGTAGAGCAGCATGCCGCCCATGGAATGCCCGACCCAGTGGACCTGGGCGTGGCCGGTCTGCGTCCGGATATAGTCAAGCGTGGCGGGCAGATCGTAGTTCAGGTATTGGTCCAGGGTGCAATCCCGAAAACTCCGTTCGAAGGGAGGGATAGACGAGCGGCAGCCCCGAAGGTCAATGGCCCAGCAGTCATGCCCGGACGCCATCAGATGATCAATGAGACTTTTGCCGTGCGGGCTGGCGAATGCATGGTGGTTGGCGGTGATGCCGTGCACCAGCAAGACCGG
>SKJD01000347.1 GCA_007116095.1 Candidatus Hydrogenedentota bacterium | reverse complement strand
TCTTCCTTGGGCTTGTCGTCCGCCGGCGCCGCGTCACCGCCGCTGGCGCTTTCTTCCACGCTCAGTACGGTATCGCCGACATTGATGCTCTGCCCGTCCTTCACCTTCACCGCCGTGACCTTGCCGCCGAAAGGGCAGGGGATTTCCACGACGGCCTTGTCGGTCTCGATTTCCAAAACGCCGTCATTCTCGGCTATGGTGTCGCCTTTGCTGACCAGGACCTTGGAAATGGTGGCGGAATTAACATTTTCGCCCAGCTCGGGCAAGGTAAAATCTTTTGACATAACGGTTTCCTATTTTCCCGTTCGGGTGGTGTCCCACATACGGCAAACACGATGTTGGATGGCGAATGGCGCAGTCCGCACATTGCCAAAAAGCGTAAGTAAAACTTCGAGGCGCAGGCCGTGTGATGGCGGGACGGCGTATGGCATGCAGTATCTGACCGGTGCGCCTGCCCCGCAAAGCGATGATCGCCAGGGGCGTCATCCACGTTAAATTAGAGAACAAACACACCGGTCGCATTATTTGCGTCAGCCTGAATCAGGCATACATGGGATTGAGTTTGTTGGGCGCAATCTTCAAGTCCTTCATCGCCTGCTTCACCAGACTGTCCTTGACCTTGCCTTCCTTGAACAGGGCGTACAGGGTTGCCAGGGTGATGAAACGGTAGTCCACTTCAAAGTGGTCGCGCAAAGTATCTCGTGATTCACTGCGGCCGTAGCCATCGGTGCCCAGGCTGGTAATACCGCTGGGAACCCATTGGGCGATGCCGTCCGGCATGGACTTCATGTAGTCCGACGCGGCGACCACCACGCCGGGCTCATCCCGCAGGCACTTGGTGACATACGGAATCTTGGGCTTGGAGCCGGGGTGCAGCATGTTCCAGCGCTCCACCTCCATGCCGTCCATGCGCAGTTCCTTGTAACTGGTCACGCTCCAAACGTCCGTGGCGACCTTGTACTTCTCTTCCAGCAACTGGGCGGCCATCAGCACCTCGTTCATGATGGCGCCGCTGCCCAGCAATTGGGCGCGCAGCTTGGCGTCTTTCTGCTTCGTCGCCTTGTATTTGTACATGCCCTTGAGAATGCCTTCCCGCACAGCCTTGCCCTTCGGCATCGGCGGCATGGGATAGCTTTCGTTCTCAATCGTCATGTAGTAGAAGATGTCTTCCTGCTTCTCGTACATCCGGTGGATGCCTTCGTGGATGATGACCGCCATTTCATAGGCAAAGGCCGGGTCATAGCACTTCAGGTTCGAGACCGGCATGGCCAGATGATGGCTTTGTCCGTCCTGGTGCTGCAAGCCTTCGCCGGCCAGCGTGGTGCGCCCAGCGGTGCCGCCCACGAGGAAGCCTTTCGTCCGCATGTCGCCGGCCGCCCAGATCAGGTCGCCAATACGCTGGAAACCGAACATGGAGTAGTAAATAAAGAAGGGAATCATGTTAATGCCGTGGCTGGAATAGGCCGTACCGGCGGCGATGAACGAGGACATGGACCCGGCCTCGGTGATGCCTTCTTCCAGAATCTGCCCGTCTTGCGCTTCCTTGTAGTAGAGCAGATTGGCGATGTCCACCGGCTCATAGAGCTGACCGATGCTGGAGTAAATCCCGACCTGGCGGAAGAGCCCGTCCAGCCCGAAGGTGCGCGCCTCGTCAGGCACGATTGGCACGATCAGCTTGCCCAGGTCCTTGCGACGCAGCAGAATGGAGAGCATGCGCACGAAGGCCATCGTCGTGGAGACCGGGCGTTCATTGCCCTTCTCAAACTCCTTGAAGATGGAGAACGGCGGCGTCTTCAGCGGCTTGGCCAGGACCTTGCGTTCGGGCAGGTAACCGCCCAGTTTCTCGCGTTGTTCCCGCAGGTACTGCATGTTGGCAACGTCATCCGACGGCTTGTAGAAAGGCGCGTAGGCGATGGCTTCGTCGTCGATCGGGATACCGAAGCGGCCCCGGAACTCACGCAGCTCGTCTTCGTTCATCTTCTTCTGCTGGTGCGTGATGTTCTTGCCTTCGCCGCTTTCACCCAGGCCATAGCCCTTGATCGTCTTGGCCAGGATCACGGTCGGTTGGCTCTCATGCTTGATGGCCTTGTCGTAGGCCGCATAGACCTTCACCGGATCATGGCCGCCGCGACGCAGCTTGCGCAGCACCTGGTCCGGAATCTCGTCAAAGATTTCCTTCAGGTTGGGATCGCGCTCAATGAACCAGTTGCGGATATATTCGCCGGACTCCACCGAGAATTTCTGATACTCGCCGTCCACCGCCTCGCCCAGCAGCCGCGCCAGGGAACCGGTCTTGTCCTTTTCCAGGATCGGGTCCCAGTCCGTGCCCCAGAGCACCTTGATGACATTCCAGCCGGCGCCCCGGAAAATGGCCTCCAGCTCCTGCACAATCTTTCCGTTGCCCCGCACCGGCCCGTCCAGGCGCTGCAAGTTGCAGTTGATGACGAAGATCAGGTTGTCCAGCCGTTCCCGCGCCGCCAGGGAAATGGCGCCCAGGGTCTCCGGTTCATCGCATTCCCCGTCGCCAAGGTACGCCCAGACATGCCCGTCGTTCTCCGGTTTCAGCCCACGGTTTTCCAGATAGCGGTTGAAGCGGGCCTGGTATATAGCCATGATCGGCCCGAGGCCCATGGACACCGTGGGAAACTGCCAGAAATTCGGCATCAGCCACGGGTGAGGATACGACGACAAACCGGGGTGCTTGCGCAATTCCCGGCGGAAATTTTTCAGGTGATCTTCACTCAGGCGGCCTTCCAGATAGGCGCGTGCATAGATGCCGGGCGAGGCATGGCCCTGGAAATAGATCAGGTCGCCGCCATAGTCTTTACCGCGACATCGGAAAAAGTGATTGAATCCCACCTCGTAGAGGTTGGCGGAGGAAGCGTACGTGGAAATATGCCCGCCGATGCCGTCCGACTCCCGGTTGGCGCGCACCACCATCGCCATGGCATTCCAGCGAATCAGCGACTTGTTGATGCGTTCAATGCCTCGATCCCCGGGGTATTCCGGTTGCTCTTCCACCGGAATCGAGTTGATGTACGGCGTGTTGGCGGTGAACGGCTTGCGAATACCCTTGTAATAGGCGTAGGAGGACAGCATTTCCAGCAATTCGGTGCTGGCCTCCAGGCCTTCGGATTCAATCAGGTTATCCAGCGCATCCAGCCATTCACGGGTCAATGCATCTTCGTTCGCGTGTTGAATTTTTACACTCACGGGGTAACTCCCCTAATCTACGCTTGAGAGCGTGTTCGCGGGCGATGTCGGAGGACATCTCCCTTCAATCACGGTTTACGTTTAGTGAGAAAAAATGTCCGAGAACCTTGTAATAAACAAAATATCGTCTCGGGCTTTGTTTACACTATCATTTTAGGCAACTTGCACCTGCTTTCTCAAGGTACACGCCGGAATTACGGCAGAAAAAGGGGTATTGGCTACACAAAACAGGATATTCACATGCGATAATGCGCAAATAGAACGCATTTTCTACGATGTATTTCTTTGGACGCTGGCCGGCATCCAGCCCCGTCGTTCCTGCGCAGGCAGGAAACCAGAACCTCGACGGCAGTGTGATCACGGATGATTATGACGCGCCAATTTTTAACGCAAAGACCCAAAGTTACCGGATATTGTTGCTCCGAAGGAGCTCTTCCAAATACAGCCCAGGGTTGGACTTGACCGCAAGGGCAAGGCCTACCCTGGGTAAGCGACAACACCACCTCCGCTACGCTGAAAGCGTTGCCTAAGATGGTGACCTGTTGTTTTGTTTGATCATCCGCGCCCCCTTCAGGGTCGATTTTTCTTTGTGAACCGGTTCCCGGTGTATCGCCTATGGGCGTTGCACGCCCTCCGGTTCAACCCCGGGCTATTCATCCATAACCCCTGCCGGGGTTAGTCGTAGTGTTGTGCAAAGTAGATAGTCAACCACAACGGCAATGCCGAACCCCGTGGCTATTTGAAGAAACATGTTGCCACTGAATGAATGGTGTTTATCCAAAATTCTCGAAAAATCGACTTAATCAACAGCCCCCTGCGCAGGGATGACGTGGGCGAACACAAGGTTCGCCCCTACGGAACATACTGAATCGTAATGATCGGTAATATCAGAATTTCACCCAAAAAAACTGCGTTTATCGGCGTCATCGGCGGATAAATACACAGACATAGCCCCTGTGCTATCCCGCATTGCAAGACCAGCCCGCGCCGTAAAAAAAACGCGGATGGACTCGAAGAATCCACCCGCGTAAGAAACGCAATATGTCAGATTGCCGCTATGTCGCGCAGCCTTAGAGGATTTGCTGACCGCTCATGGAGCCGACCGGCAGGTCATCCCAGTCGTCCCAGCCCCAGTCATCGTCATCATCGCCGCCTTCACCACCATCTTCATCGCCCGCTTCGCCTTCCGCGGCTTCGAAGCTTTCCACGGCCAGGGTGCTGGCGTTCTGATACCAGACACCGCTGACTTCGACCACCTGATCCCGGTGGGCGTCATCGGCCAGCAGGGCCAACGCAGTTTCCGTCGGCAGGTAGTGCAGGGTCTTGCCTTCCAGCGCTTCGATGGCGTCACCATCGGCGCAGACCGCCGACTGCACCTTCAGCGCATTCAGCTTGGCGTAGTTGTTATCGGCTTCGGCGGCGTCATGCTCGGCCAGATTGCATAGCAGGCAATAGTTCACGCCAGTTACCGTGATGGGCACACCGTCTTCTTCATGTTCCGCGGCGAAGCCGGTGCTCAGAGCGAGCGGCAAAGCCAGCGCCAGGGCCAAGAGGGCTGCAACAAATACTTTCTTCATGCCTGGGGTCTCCCTACGTACAACGATTTTTGGTGCTACAAGTTTGTGGTTTGAAAAAAAGGTTGAAATAATCGCGTATTTCAAAGGTGACACACCCCGACGGTGTGCATTTTTATGGTGTAGTATACCTGCTGCCGCGCCGGGAGTTCCAGCAGTACTTCAAATCATGCGGTACAGCGTGGTTACGAGCACAGCGCCCATCGCGCCGGCCCCGGATCGCCTTGTATGGTCTGCACCAAACATAACTGTGGGATGCCGGCAAACGTTGACGCTCAAGCGCGCAGGATATAGGTGTAAATCGTGCCGAAATGAACGGCGCTGCCGCAGAGCACAAAGAGGTGCCAGATAGCGTGGTTGTAGGGCAGCTTCTCCCAGAGATAAAACGCCACCCCGCCCGTATAGGCCAGTCCGCCAATCAATAACAGCAACAGGGCTTCCCCCGGGATAAGCTCCATCGCCGGTCGCAACGCCACCAGCAAGGCCCAGCCCATCATGATGTATATCGCCGTGGAAATGTGGTCCATCCATTTATGCTTGTACGCCGCACGCACGAAAATTTTGTACAGACAACCAATAATGGCGCAGCCCCAAATAAAGGCGAAGAGCGACCAGCCCCACGGACCCCGCATGTTGACCAACAAGAACGGGGTGTAGGTGCCTGCGATCAAAAAGTAAATCGCGCAATGGTCCATCACGCGCAGCACCTGCTTCACCCTGGAGTGGGGCAGGGCGTGGTACAGCGTTGACGCAAAATACATCAGAATAAGCGAAGCGCCGAATACCGCTGCGCTCGCCATATGCCAGGGATCTGCGTTGATGCTGGCCTGCACCAGCAGCACCGACATGCCCAAGACGCTCAACAGCGCGCCTATCCCGTGGGTGATGCTGTTGGCGATTTCCTCGCCCAACGTATATAAACGTGATTGTGCCGACATGGTCGACTTCGCATCCTTTCTCATGAATACGCCCATACCTTAATGCGGAAGGGGAGGGGGACAGGGCATTCAGGCCCATGCGAGAAGCCCTAAAAGAAACCTTCCACCCTTGCCAGTAAACATGACACAAGGCTGCCATGATAAGTATAGCGTATTGTAAAAGCCGCCCGGCCAGTATATCAAGTCAGACCGCAAATCTGGAGACAGGTTTCTTGCCAGGTCCCATTGCAAGCAGAACAAACCAGCCGGATTTCCCCGTGCTCGCGTCCCGTCCACGCCCATTCACACCTTCCTCCAACGCTTGCGCCGTGGCCCCCAAAACGGGTTCTAAAATTTCTGAGAAAAAAACTTGACTTGGGGGGTGATATGTGCTAAAGTTCGACACAGTTTTAAGCGCTACTTGTACCTTCATGCTCCTTGGTGGGGCGGGGACGGTAGCCATTTAGCAATTTGAAATACGGGCCGCGACTTGCAGCGGCTTCAGATCGATTCCCGGTAATGTCCGTGCGGTTTGTTCACTGCCTGCCTTCCCGCCTTTGACCTGATTCCCCCCGCCTGCTTCCGTATCTTGTATTTCATTCACAGGAGATCTTTTGGAATGAACATCTTTGTAGGCAACCTGAACTTTCGCACGACCGAAGACGATTTGCATGCCGCCTTTTCACAGTACGGTGATGTAGACTCGGTTCGCATCATTCAGGACCGCGAAACACAGCGTTCGCGCGGTTTTGGCTTCGTCGAAATGGCGAATGACAACGATGCGCAGGACGCCATCAATGCCCTGAACGGTAGCTCGTTGGACGAGCGTGAGCTGAAGGTCAATGAGGCCCGCCCGCGTGAGCCGCGTCCGCGTCGTTACTAAGGGGATATTCCCTACTACGGCACATCGCCGTAGTTCAAAGTACGACACTATCCCTACACTGTCCGCGTAGCAATTGACACGACGGACAACTGTTTTGAAGCCCCTGTACCCCGATTGTGGTGGTGCAGGGGCTTTTTGTATGGCTGCGCTTTTTTACAGCCGCCGTTCTGATAGTACCGATCAAGTAGACTTGTTATATGGCGTTGCGAAGTAGGGTAGGCCCCCATGCCTGCCCAGGGCGCCCACAGGGAGACGCCCATACAACACAGCCCCACGTCCGTCATGCCTGCGAAGGGGTCTGTTGATTAAGTCGATTTTTCAGGAATTTTGGACAAACACCATTCATTCAGTGGCAACATGATGCTTCATTTAGGCTCGTAATTTAACATTGCCGTTGTGGTTGACTATCAATTCAATACGACACAACGACTAACCCCGGCAGGGGTTACGGATGAATAGCCCGGGGTTGAGCCGGAGGGCGAACCTTGTGTTCGCCCGTGTGGGTGGGTTTTCCCACCCACGTCATCCCTGCGAAGGCAGGGAACCAGTTCGTTGATTTAACATGGGATACCGTTACCAGGCCTTGCGACCATGCGCCACAACATGCGGCTTAATTGCTGTATTGTTATGTTTTCACGCGATACTGGATTCCTGCCTGCGCAGGAATGACGATGTGGGGATTCTCAGGTGTTTTATTGAAAAAATCACGGATTTTTACAACAATTGTCTTTCTCGCTCCACTGAATGGGAAAAACGATTCGAAAATGCCTGATAATGTGTTGACCTGGCGGTAATATCAGAACTACACCCTGAAAATAGTAATCGCCCGCCGGAAAATAGACCGCGCCACCTCCCGGCAGTGACGCCATGATCTCCGCGATGTGCTTGGTGTTCTGCGCCGCCTGTTCACGGTCATTCGCCACCAACGCCTCCGGAGCCTTCAACACATTGACCACGGTCATGCCTTGTGCCTAGAGAGATCCGGAAATTAGGAATACAGCAAAAAAGAAGGACGACAGATACTTCATGATATTATGTCTCCTGTATGGGGTTTGCGGTAAAATGAGGGCAAATTCCGGATCGATACGGTCTGTGCGCTCCAAACTCTACCCGCCATAACCGGGAATATTCAAGCCGAACATGGTGTAGTGCTTTC
>SKJD01000211.1 GCA_007116095.1 Candidatus Hydrogenedentota bacterium | reverse complement strand
GCGCTTTCGCCAAAAGTCATTGTTGTTGCCGGGCCAGTCTGTATTGGCGATAAAAATCTGCGCGATGTAGTAGTCAATGAAGTTTTCGATGTCGATCCGGGTCTGGATATGCGCGTAATGCCCTGGGTCGGCCATGTCATGGGCGCTCAGGTAGTTCAGGGTCTTGACATAATGGCGGTCATCCCCCTCTATCGCGCTATGCGGTGCGCTCAGGAGGAAGGAGAGCAGATCTAAATCCGTTTCTTCGACGCCGTACTTGCGCGCTATGAAATGCTTGTCATAGCGTTCCCGTAAATTCTGAATTCCCCAATAGGCGCCATTGATGAAAACCACGGCGGGCCGGTAGGCCTGGGTCTCAAAACGCAGACCTTGCATTACCCGTTGCAGCATGGCGTCCCGGAACATCGTGTATGGCTGATCGTTGCCGGAATTACGCAGCAGGAGACGTCGGTATTCCGCGTCAGGAGCCTCGGGGAAGATTGGGTAGTCGATGCTGTCGGAGCCATAGGCTCCCCGGGCGTAGAGGCGCAGGGATTTTAGTGGCGCGCCGCGGGTGGCGCCGCCATGAATGCGCACTCCCAGGTCCGTGTTCAGGCCAACCGCGCCATCCGGTTCAAAAAAGGTAAGATGCGCCGGGCGCTCCCAGTTGCTTCCCCGGTTGAAGTAATGTTCGTTGTGGTGGGTCACATAACGCTGTCCCGGCACATAGATGCCGGCTTCATAGCCGAAAAAGTCGGGCTCCGCCACCGTCAGGTGGGCCACGGGCAGATCAAAGCGGGTGGTAATGTCGGGATCGACGAAGTAGGTGTGGGTGACGACGTGCGAGGGGAGGTAGCCTTCGCGATAGCTGCGGGCCCGCAGGACGGTCGCTGCCCCGTCATACGGCGCGAGGTTCGGCAGGCCGGAGAAGAGCACTGCGTCGTCATCCAGTTGCCGTACTTCCAGATTGCGAAAATGCGCCCTGGTTTGCCAGGCGCCCAGACCGACCTGTCCCACCTGCAGAACTTCCGGATCCGTGAAATCGAAGAGCAATTCGTCGTCAAGCCAGCACTGGAAACGGTTGCCTTCGCAGCGCACCCGGATGTCATACCAGCGGTCTTCCTCTATAAGCTGCTCGCCGGTGATCTCCAGGCCGTCCAGGATATTGCCGCCGTCCTTTTGTATTGCATGGCGGGTGTTGCCCCAGCCTCCAAGATTCAGCCAGTAGAGCCGGTGACCACGGGCGCGGAAAAACACGAGGAAGCCCTCGTCGCCCTCTTCTTTCCGGGCTTGCAGGCGGAACTCGTAATCCCTCCAGCCTTGATCCCCGAAAAAGTGCCGTACATTGGGCTCCAGGCTTTGCTGGTAAAGCGTTTCTCCGTCGATTGTCCAGGTCTCGGGACGTTCCCGGGGGGCGCCGGAAGTCGTGTTGATGTACTCCAGGCCATCCGTGCCCGAAGGGCGGCGCTGTATGGCGATAGGGCTCGCATAGGCGTGGGATTGGTAATGGCGTTGCAGCATGGGGCCGTCGGGGTAGTCATTTTTATAGGCGTAGCTGCTCCCATCCAGATTCAATGCGTCCGGAATGGAGCCGTCGAGGCTGTAATAAATCGCCGTGTCGGAGGCGTCGGTTTGGAGACTGACCGCCAGGGGTTGTGTGTAGAAACCCGAACCTTGCGAAAATTCCGGGGCGGGACTGATCCCCTGGTAGGCAGTGGCGTCGTTGTTCGAATTCCCGGGGGTGGGGACGTCAAAGTAATGCCAGGCGTCCGCGCCGTCCGGACTGCGTCCATAGGAGACATTCGCCGGCAACGGGGTCGGCGGGACACTGTCTACTACGGTCCCGTCCGGGCGGCTCAGCAGCAACGCTTCGCCTTCGGCGGCAATACTGAAATTCGTGTGATGCTCGGTAACTTCCCAGAAGAGATGATCCGTGTGAATGGGACCCTCGGTGACGCCGTCGGGCATCTGCCACCGCACCGCCAGGTTGTCGCCGCCCTCATGCTCCTTCTGCAGCGCCAGGATGTAGTACAGCGAGCCGGCTTCGAGGTAAACCGGAGCCGATTCCTGCTCGGGAAAGCGCGTCCACTCCAGGGGCTGGGTCCAGCCCGGTACTTCCGCAATGCGCGATACGTTCTCCGGTTTTTCGTCACTGCTCAGGTAGAGGTGGCCTTCGTCGTCACTGGCTATCCAGAACCGGTAGTAGCCACTCTGCGGTGGGGCGAGATAGGCTTGCATGCGTTGGCCGTAGTGAATGCCGACATTGCTTGGCGCCGCGAATCCGGTGGCGATGAGATGGCGTTCGTCGGGATGATCCGGGTACTTTGGCGCATCCAGCAGATCGGCTACAAGACCACCTTCGATGTCGTGATAGACTTCCCGTAAAACCCCATGCGTCAAGCCGTCCGCGTCTTCCGGAATATTCCGGCCCGAGGCGAATATCAGCAGGTGTTCGCCGGGTTCCAGGGTCAACTCCGGAAAGACCCAGCGGAAAGGTCGTTCCGGATCATCCGACAAGCCGTAGCCCGCGAGATCGACCTGGACGTCCCCCCGGTTGTACAGCTCAATCCAGTCCGGGTGCTCGCCATAGGCGTCCTGATGGCCGCCCCGGTTGGACGCGAGTATTTCATTAATGACGACCTCAGCCATACCACTTGCTGCGAGGAGGGAGGTGGCGAAGAGAGCAAATAGTAGGGGCGTCAGCGTTCGACGTGCAACTGACTGTGTCATGGCCTTCCATTCCGTAGGGTTGCAAGCATGCCGTTTGATCTTGGCTATCATAAAGCAGCATGCGGTGGACTGCAACTGTTGGAATACAGAATTCTCAGAATGGAAAGCAATGTCAATGGTATGGCGCCGCTAGCCTCAGGCGCGCTGACGGTGCAACTTGGGATCAACCGCAGCGGTCATTTTTGCCACATCAAGCGCGCCGCCGAGGAAGGCGTTGACCGCTTCGGCCACGTCGCCGGGCTTTTCTATGACGTCACGGTGTTCGACATAGAGCACGTCGATATTGGGTTGCTCCTTGAGCCAGCGCCGGACCTGGGTCAAGTGTTTGCCGTAGAGATCGCGCATGCGGTCGTCGCTGACTTTGTCCGTGGCCTCGCCCCGGCGGACGAGCATTTGCCGTTGTGAAGCCAGGACCTCGTCCAGGTGACGATTGATGAAGACAACGCGATAGTGGTATTCCGGAAGGACTTCGGGTAGCAGGAAGGAGATAATCTTCACCACCTTGCCGACGGCCTCCGGGAGCCAGGCCTTGTCGTCCTTGAGCTTTTTCACGCGCTCAAATTCGAAGTAGCCCTTGGGATTGTCATCGTCGGCGCGGCGTTCCCGGTCCGTGAGGACGGTCAGCCCGCCGGATTCCAGCATACGCATCATCATCGAGGTGCCCGAGCGGGGCAGTCCGGATACTACGGTTATGGTCGGGTTTTCCATGGAAAAAGGTCCTGTTTCAGGTTATAAAATGTCGCTATGCAAGTTGATTGAATGTGAGGCGCGTTACGAAGTGGTTTTTTCGGTGGAAACGTCTGGGGAAGTGCTGCTTTCCTCCGTGTCCGCTTCGGGCGTGAAACAGATCGGGCCCATCATCTCCGGGTTCTTGCCCTCCATGCCCGCGTAAAAGTCCCGGATGCGGGCGATGTCGGTCTCCATGTCGCCGCTTAGTTCAATGGCCGGACCAAATCCGCCGACTTTGTTCTTAAAATCGAGAAAGCCCAGCACCACCGGTACCTGTGCGGCTTCGGCGATTTTGTAGAACCCTTTCTTCCAGGCGCGCACCTTGCTCCGGGTTCCCTCCGGCGGGATGACCAGGCGGATGTCGTCAAAGACCTTGAAGGCGGTCAGGGCTTCGCGGGCCGCGCCTTGGCCCCGGCCGCGGTCCACCGGAATGCCCCCGAGGCTGCGCATGATATGGTAGAAAGGGAACTTGAAGAGCGTGTGCTTGCCCAGCCAATACAGGTTAAGGCGCAGCGCGAAGGTAACCGCCATGACATAGATGAAGTCCCAATTACTCGTATGCGGCGCACCGATGACGACACTACGGGACACCTTGTGCCCTTCGCCTTCGATTTTCCACCCCATGAGCCGCAGAAAACCCAAGCCCAGATACTGCAGGATAGGGCCGAGCACCGGATACTGTACAATGGTTTTGTGCAGGCGGGTGTTTTGCAGGTTGTTTTTAGACAATCGTGGATGTCCTTGATGTGTTTCCGTCCAGCCCCTGCCATTTGCATGGCAATGCAGCTCGGTAAGATGACCCCATCTTTATCGAAATAAATTCCTAATAATCCGTTATTAGGGTATTTCAGGACAGGGGCAGTTCATTCTGGCAGCATTCTTGCCAAGCAGCCCAAGGAAAAGTGTTTTATTATCCCATTATAACATCAGCGCGCCTCTGAAAATCCAAGGCCAGATTGTGCCGTGCACGGTATGATGCGGGGTATTGTGTCGTGTGTAACCCCAATCCATAGCGCCCCGGTGTCGCATCTTGCAGGTGGGATTGTGTAGGCTGAAGCGGCTATGGGGCGGGATGTGTGTACCCGGGACCGCTTATCTGTGGTCAGAAAGGGTGCCCCCCCCCGCTACGCATTCCGGGTTTTTTTAGGCGCTGTGCCTCAAATGCGGTTTTCGTAGTGGCGTGAACTGTTAACCTTTCAAAAAGAAAGCGCGTTAGAACGATTGAAACCAGTTGAACCCAAAGATTTCAGCAAGCTGGAAGACAATGATCTGGCCCTTGCCGTGCAGGAAGGCAGCCATGCGGCCTTCGAGGAGCTCGTGCGGCGCTACCAAGGACGCGTCTATGCCGTGGCGTACCGGGTGACCGGTAACCGCGAGGACGCGCTGGACGTATCGCAGGACGCCCTGCTCAAGGCCTACCGCAAAATCCATACCTGGAAACCCACGGGGGTGTTTTTGTCGTGGCTGTTGCGTCTGACCACCAATCAGAGCATTGATCACCTACGCCGCAAGAAACGCCAGCCCCAGGAGCAGCTTGACGAGGCCTTCATTCCCGAATCCGCTGGCGCCGGCATCGAGCCGGTGACCTTCAGTACGGAGACGGCGGTGCGGGCCGGCGAGATCGAGGATCGGCTGCATGAGGCGCTGCATGTTTTGTCGCCGATGCAGAAGACGGTCTTTATTCTGCGGCATTTTGAAGGGTTGCAACTGGATGAGATTGCACGCGAGTTGGGTTGTACCGTAGGGAGTGTGAAAGTACATCTCTTCCGGGCCCTGAAAAAGCTGCGTGTTGAATTGCGTGACTTATATTACGAAAATGACGACGAAGGCGCCGATACTTCCGCGAAGAAGCGGTAACGGGGCCGTCGGGCGCCGCGTGTTATTGCTGCGAGAAAGTGTCCAGACGGCCTGACCGGACGCCGGAGCAGGGATGGGTGGCCACCAAAAGCAACCGGGAAGCAGGAACGCACGATGGGATATTTTAACGAATGCAAACCGTTTACGGGGCTGATTGCCGCTTCATTGTATGAGCCGCTTGATTCAGCAGACGCCGCCTCCCTCGCGGCGCACCTGGAGGCATGCCCGCATTGCAAGAAAGAAGCAGAGGCGCTGAAGGGTTTTGTTGAAGCGCTGCCCCACGAGCCAGTCGTGTTTGAGGGGGACCTGCTGCCGGTAATCCGGGAAAAGCTCCGTGAGGAGGCGTCCTCGGGTTCCAGGGGCTGGTTACATAGTTTCGGGTTGCGCCCGGCTTATTGGGCGGTTGCGGCCATGCTGCCGCTGGCGGTTTTGGGATATGTGCTTCTGCCGATGATGGACAACGCAGGCCCACAGGCGCCCATGCAGGCGGTGGTGGGCGATACCACGATTCAGGACGTGCTGGCGGAGTCGGATATGCTGGTCTCCCAACGCGCATTTGGACCGGCCCTGGCCATGTTGGAAGCGCAACGCGACGCCCTGACCGGGCATGCGGAGGTCGGCAGACTGCAACAGGCCATCGCTGATTTGGAGTTCAACCATCTGCGACGTTATCCCGAGGCCTACGCCGCCTACATGACGCTCCAGGGCGATTACTGGCAGACCTTCCGCGAGAATTCCGAGCATAGCGCCCGGCTGAATCTGCTGGCCGAGGCCCGTGAATACAACTTTGAACCCCTCTACACCCTGGACGCCGCGGTGGACCGTGACCGGGCGGATGCTTTCCCGCAACTGGAAGGCATTGTTGCGCGGCATGAAGGCCAGGCCCTGGCCTGGCGGGCCGTGGAAGCGATGCAGGACATCGCCCTGCGGGAGATGGGCCTGGACCCCGCTACGGCAGCGCCGGAGCTGCGTATCGCCGCCCTGGAAATGCTAAGCGAAGAGAGCGCGAACGGCGCCGTGGCGGCGCACATGAACCTGGCCCTGGGCGATACCTACCGCAACGAATACAACAACACCGGCAAAGCGCGCGATCACTACCGGCAGGTCTTGCAGAGCGGCATTGAGCAACTGGCGCAACAGGCCGAACGCTCCCTGACCGAACTCGCCGACGCCCGCTAGGGCCCGTATTGTACCGATACGGCGTCGCTTTGCTATGATATAGCGGTTTTTTCATTGCTCAGGTCGTTGGAGCGTTGGAGACCTACGTAATTGAAAATGTGCCGACTACGACAGTAAAGAGACGGAGTTACCTTGTGCCTGGTTTGAAAGCTTTCGAAAATCAAATGCTTCGCGATGGGGTGCTGGATGAAAAGCAGCTCGAACAGGTCCTGGCGGAAGCGCAGAAGAAGGACATGTCCATCCTGGACGTGATTCCGCAACTGGGCATTGCCAGCGCGGAGACGGTCTACCGCTCCCTGGCCGAATTCTGTGAGATGCGCTTTGTCCTGCCCTCGCGTCAGAAGATAGCGCCGGAGCTGATCCAGAAGATTCCCGCCCGTTTCGTGACCCACTACAATTTTGTCCCGTTTGAAGAGCGTAACGGCACCCTCGTGGTGGCGGTGAGCGATCCGCTGAACACCCACCAGCTCGACGACATGCGCTCCATGTTGAAACGACGCATCGAGCCGGTGGTTACCACCCCCCTGGAAATCCAGCGCACGATCCGCGACCTCTACGGTGTGGGCGCGGATACGATGGAGAAGATTCTCTACGACAACCAGCAAGACCAGGAAAATACGGTCAATTTGGAGACGGTCTCACTCAGCGCGAACCTGGGCGACGATACGATAGACGCCTCCATCATCAAATTCGTCAATGAGCTTATACTGGAGGCGATTCAGTCCAACACCACGGACATTCACATCGAGCCTTTTGAAGACCAGTTGCGCGTACGCTATCGTATTGACGGCATCCTGCACCAGGCTCCGACGCCACCTTCGATTCGTGGCTTTCACTCGGCGATTGTCTCGCGCATCAAGATCATGGCGAACCTGAATATCGCCGAGAAGCGTCTGCCCCAGGACGGCAAGATCGAGGCTTCCTTCGGCGAGAACAAGTACGACCTACGTGTTTCGATCCTGCCGACCCCCCATGGGGAAACGGTGAACCTGCGTATTCTCAGCCGTTCTTCGATCATGCTCACGCTGGACCAGCTTGGGTTTCTGGAAAAAGACATGCGGCTTTTCGAGTCCTTTATCACCAAGCCGCACGGTATTATTCTGGTGACGGGGCCGACCGGTAGCGGTAAGACGACGACGCTCTATGCCGCATTAAGCAAACTGAACCGGCTGGACCGGAAGATCATCACGATCGAAGACCCTATTGAATACCAGTTGTCGGGCATTACCCAGATGCAGGTGCAGCCGAAGATTGGCTTCAACTTCGCCCTGGGCCTGCGCTCGATGCTGCGGCACGACCCCGATGTCATGCTTGTGGGTGAGATTCGCGACTATGAAACCGCGGAAATGGCCATCCGCTCGAGCTTGACCGGGCACCTGGTCCTGAGCACCCTGCACACCAACGACGCCGCCGGGGCCGTGACCCGCCTTGCTGATATGGGCGTCGAGCCCTTCCTGATCTCCAGCACGATGATCGCGTCCATGGCCCAGCGTCTGGTGCGGCGCATCTGCCCGGATTGCAGCGAGCCGGAT
>SKJD01000225.1 GCA_007116095.1 Candidatus Hydrogenedentota bacterium | reverse complement strand
TCCTCACTCCAGGTGATTTTTCCCAGTTCCATCACGCCATAGTGTTGATCCCGAAAGAACAACTGGATTTCGATGTTCGTCGCCGCCATCCAGTCGAATTGACTGGCAAGGCAGCGCATCTCCGTGCTTTGGCCCAGGAATGCCGACCAGCGTCGTTCACACCAGCGGTTCCCGATGATGGCCGTTCCTGCGTCGATGTAGGTGTATGCGCGTTCCGTCATGCTTCCGTGATCGTTCTGTAAAATAACGGGATGGTCTTTATCGGCAACATTATAACATGCGCTGCCGGCCTGAGCATCCAGGTATCCGGACAGCGGCGTCGGCTTGGTAACTGCGCCATGGTATAATGGGCATCAATGGCTATGCCTGGCTGCCGGATATTCCTGAATTCCGGGGCCAAAACCCCTGGATTGGATGTGTTTACCATGGTGCTGTTTTCCATACTCAGAAATTTGGCCCGCGCCTTGGGTGCGGTGTTATTGATCGGTGGGGAGGAAGTTTTGTTGGAAGAAATTAAATCCGTTGACGCGCTGGAGCAGGTTTTGGAGGAACACGGAGAATCGGGGGCGCTGCTTTTCAAGCACAGCACCGCCTGCCCGATATCTCTCGGGGCGCATCGTGAAGTACAGCGTTATTGGGTCTCTGTGACGGACGCGGAGCAGCCCCAAGGCGATTCCGCGCACCCCCCGCTGTATCTCGTTAAGGTCATTGAGTCCCGACCGGTTTCCAATGATATCGCCGATCGTTTCGGGGTACAGCATCAGTCCCCGCAAATGCTGTTCATTCGGGACGGTCAGTCGGTTTGGGACGCTTCCCATGGCGCCATCATCGCAGAGACCATTAAAAAGGCCGTGGCAGAACACATGTAGTTGCTGGACGGCCTGAATCAAACGAGGAAGGTACCTACGGTGGTATTCAGAATTGGGCTGGCATGATGGTGATGTTGACGCCGTTCCGAACTCCGCTGAAGACTTCTTCCGCATAGAGCGTTTTCTGTCCTGGCATGATGTTGCGGGGGAGCGGGATATACGTTTCTGCCACCCCGTCGCGTAGCTCCACGGTCCGGCTGAAGCGCTTGAGCTCGCGTTGCATGGGGCCTTCATGGAGCGACAGATACACCTGATGCCGCGCCGGTGGCGGGGCGTCTTCCTCGTCGTAGTGAAGCTGCAATCGCACATGCAAGCGCCCGCCCGCCCGTGGGTCCAGGTCGGGCAGCACCTCCAGTCGGGAGATTTCATGCGGGAGCCGCGCCAGAATCAGCGGCGCCTCATCCGTTACGGTTATCCTTGCCCGATAGGGAAAGGCGACCGGCGTCTGGGCCAGCACGTCATAGACGTAGGATTCACGATCGTAGTCTAGTCGCAGGCGCTGCCGATTATTTCGTTGTGTCGTTTCGCCCGGCAGCAGGACGGTGATCTCGGCCGCGCCATAATGAAAGCGAAAGCTTTCTCCCACAAAGGCATCCGGGTCCTGCAAGATTTCCTGGAGCGGATGTGCGATGGCTGCCAGTTCCAGCAGGGGCTGCACAAAGCTTTGCTGTACATGCGTTCGCAGGTGCGCCGCCGAGGTCAGGGGGTGATTCAACAACAATGCCGGGGGCAGGTCCGCGTCTTCCCAATCGTTGCGTATCCAGATGTGTTTGTCGCCTACCGCAACCGCCCGGGTGGAATCGATGGCTTGCCAGGCGCGCTGCATGGGCAGCGGCGTATCCTGCGCTCCGGGCAGGTTGCCAAACAGGGCCGCAGGCACGGTGCTCACCTCTGCATCGTCCAAGGCGTCTCCTTCGACGTCGCTGTGCAGCTCGAAGATCTCCTGCAAGGGGTTGTAGTCCCGCAGCGCACCATGGGCATCCCGCAATCCCGGCAGTACATCCGCTATCACAATGCCCCCCTGATCGACAAAGCGGAGAATCGCTTCCATATCGTCATTGCTCAGGGCATGACATTGCGGCAAGACCAGCATCGCTATTTCATGGAAACCCTGTAACTGCGTGGCGTCCACGAAAACCGGATCATACCCCATGTTCAGGAAGAGCTGTAACCAGTGTGCTTCGGCTTCTTGTTTTCGCTGTTGGTACTGTGGCTCCACCTCCGCCATAAGCGCCGCCGCCTGGCTGTCGAATATTCCCACCGGCTGGGACGCCCGCGTGGCGCTGAGGAGGACTTCCCCCAACCCGCGCTCGAACTGTGCTTTGAGGGCAGAAAGGTTTTCCAGCATCGGTCCCGGTCGCCCGTCCGGCAAGAGCGCCGCGTGTGGTCCGGGGTTGGCGATGTCGCTATAGGGGGTTTCCAGCCAGACCGTGGGAAATCCATACAGCAAAGCCTTTAGTGCAATTTTCTGGATGGTTTCTGGTGGTTTTTGTACTGTTTCTGTGTCGATCTGGATGCCGCTGCCTACGCGTGGGGTGTGGTAGGTCTGGAGCTTGCGAATCAATACCGGATCGTAGGGAAAGGTCAAGAAGTCCAGCTCCCGCGCCAGTCGGCTCCAATTGTAGCCATGCATGGGGCCTTCTTCACGATAACTGCCCATACCGACCCAGGCATCGACATCTACTTCCTGCAACACCTCCCGTTGTGTATCCATAAAATCCCCGAAACTGTCCTGCATAAAGCGCCGAAAATCCATCCAGGGCGCGTAACGCTCGTGTATACCGCTGCGATAGTCTCGAGCAGGTTGGGCCTGGGACCAATCTGCAAAGGGCAGGTTCCATCGTTGCTGAAAGCCTTGAATATCGTTGTCGAATTCATCGCGGACATAATCGACAAAGGCATCCAGGCAACGGGGGCATTGACAGAGGTTTTCGTCGCTTTGTGTCAGGGTGTTTTTACGGCCCAGGCTATAGGCTCCCGTGGCGCCAGCCCAGTGGATGAGCACCTGGTCCCGGAGTTCCTGGCGTTCTTGTTGTTGGTAGGCCGTGTCACGCAGGCAAGGTTCACGCACCATCCCGGCCTGACCCTGACGTGCGGTATAGCGACTGAGTTCCGGGATAAACGCCAGTTGCGCATTGGCGGCGTGGTAGAGATTGCCATGGCCCCCGGGGGCAAGGACCAAATCCACCCCGGCCTGGTGTAGCTGGCGGAGGTAAAAACGGCTGTTGAACTCCTGAAGATCATCGGCATAGACCCCGATACGCCACTTCGTGTCCCGGAGCACACGTCGAACGGGAAAATAGCGTCGTTCCCGGGGATACGCACTCAGCATTAATTCACTGAACTGGTTGATGGCCCCGTTGAGCGCAAACATCTCGACGGTAACCAGGGGCGTATCCAGATCAGCGAAACTCAGGTAGAGCTGAACATCCCCGCCTTCCGCCGAGAGTATCTGGTAGTTTTCCGCGACGATATCGCCGGATGGCGTCTTGGCCCGCGCATACAAGGTTGCCTGCCGGGAGGTGCTGAGCACGGGGCGGACATGGCAACTGAGTTCCAGGCTGTCATTGGGCAAGAGAAAGGTCTTGGACGGTTGCAGGTTCTCGATTTCCGGCCAGCCCGCCACATCCAGGGTCCGTGTGTGCCAATCCACAATCCCCCGGCGGTCCAGCAGCCACACATCCAGGTGGTATTCCCCTGGTTCCACCAGCAGGTCCAGCAGGTAGAGCTCGCTGCCCCGCGCCAGATCGCCCAGGTCCTCATATATCTGCACCTCGCCGGATTCCAGGTTGCGCAATTGCGCCCGAATCTGCATTCTGCGGTCGGATTCCGTGTTGAGTTGCACCCGATAGGGCCGCAGGGGCTGGTTCTGGATGGAGTCCCGTATGGACATGATAAACAGCTCGGGGATATCCGGAGGGACTTCCGCATCTTCAGGACCCCGTGGACCAATATCCACCACGTCGATGATCCAGATATCCAGTTCCCGCTGCGCCGCCCAGCGAAAGGCCCGGGCCAGCATGGCATAGAGGTTTTCCATGGCGCCAACAGATGCGGGAATGGTCTCTGCGGGTGCGGGCAGGAGCGCATGGTAGGCCGGAAAGTCGCCGGGATAATCCAGTACGACTACTCGACCAGCTTCATATTCGTAGGGCATGGCGCAATCCCGAATGTCCGCCCATTCCGGAAGAGGGGTCTCGCCGATGCCGTCCCCAAACGACCGCTCCGGCGTCACGGGTTCCATCTCAGCGATCAGGCTGTCCAGCGCAGAGGGCTTGGACTGCGTGCAATACGATAGCACCAATCCGGCCCCGTTTCGCACCAGCTCGACAATGCGTGTTTGCACAGATTCTGGCAGGATGGACAATTCGATCTGGGCAAGCAGAATGAGATCGGGCGCATTTCTTAGCTTCGCTTCCAGATGCTGAGTAACGCTTTCGGCGTCAGAGCCGGGGAGATGGAGCCCCGGATGCGCAGGGTCATGTCCCAGATGCTCCGGGTCCCACACCGCTGCGGTCGCCAGGTCAAGGTCCAGACGTTGGTGCAATTCCACCGCATCGCGCATCGCGCTACGGGGGGCTATCATCAGGGCGTCGATGTTGTTTCCGGACAAGGGCTTTGCCCAGGCGATATGCGGTGAAGCCGACTCCAGCGAAAAGTTGTTGAAATCCTGGGTCTTTGCGGAAAAAGCGATAAAAAAAGACACAAAAAGACATGCGAGCATGGTGGGCAGTACGTCATGCCGCTTGCGGGTCGGTCTGGTCCTGGATGGGAAATATTGCATCATGGCGCGTGGTGGTTTTTGGTGCTTTGCGGGGTGTGTGCGTAACACATGAGAATCAATAGGAGCCCGACGAGGATTGCATGGTTCGTATTGAATTTTTCAGCTTGGTTGGCTCCGAGAGACGTCAGGCCGCAAGCGGGTATATGCTTGTTGAGTTCGGTTTCCCAGGCTTCTTCACTGTCTGCTATGGCCTGATCCAGCAGCTCCGCAATGTGCGTGATCCGGTATACCCCCTGGCCCGCCTCATCCAACGTGACGCGATTCTGTTCCCAGCAGCCATCCTCCGAAAAAACCAGGTCCTCTACGGTGCTGTAGATATAAATCCCTTCCACAACACCCGTGCGTTGATTGATGACAGGGGAACCGGAATTGCCTGCTGAAGCGTCGAAATTGGCAATGAAGTACTGGGCGTCCCGGTCGTCGTAGACCACGCTCTGGTCGCCAAATGCGATTTTAAGGGGCAATCCCAGGGGGTGACCGATGACACCGACCGGTATATTTCTATGGACGCGGCCGATCCGTCGAAAATTCAATGGATCGCGCTCCTCCGGGACCCGTCGGTCCAGTTGCATGATGGCATAGTCCTTATCGCGGGTATTGATGTTATGAAGCACTTTTTCGATGAAGTATACATTTGAAGCGGGGAGTAGCGCCGGTGCGCTACCAGCCTGGTTGACCTGATAGCCAAAGACCACCGCCAGATCCTCGGCCGGAAAATCCATGCAATGGCCTGCGGTCACCAGGATGTCCGGGCCCACCAGAAAGGTGGTGCAAAAGGGGAGCACCGGCTGATCGGAAAAGGGCTCCTCCGGACAAAGCGGATAGGATTCGTGATTGTCGGCGCGGACCAACAATTCACGGGTGTGCACGAGGTAGCTGCCATTGGGCTGCCGTGTAAGGTGATTGCGTAGGACCAGACCGCCGACGGCGTGACTCATTGCCACCTGCGCCGGGTCCGCGACTTCAACAATGTCCATCCGGTAGTCCGGACCATAGATTTCCTTGGAACCGGTAGCGCCATGGCTCTGTGGCAGGAGCAAGACCGACAAAAACATGAGGAGCGCCAGCAGCGCCAACAGCGCCAACAGCGCCCGGCAACGATGTGCCCCAAGGCAATTTAGGTAAATAATAAGGCGATTCATAGGCTAAATGCGATATACTCTTCAGGTATTGCGGCATTGTTCCCGGTCCGGGCCAGTCTGGCCCCACGGACAACACCGCGATGCTTGATGGAACCCTGATATGAATGACAGTTTGAGACCGACCTGATCACGAGATACTATCCGCGAATGATGACGCAAAATGAAATTGAATATAACACCATGCTGGTAAACGGGGCTTCCGATAGTCGTCGGTGCTTCAGCGCCGACATCCCACAAATTGTAGCAGAATGTGAGGTGCATTGTGTTGATGACAGCGAAGAAGCTATCGCCGAGATAAAGTCCGGGCAGATTGATTGTGTCGTAATCGATCTGGCGGATGGATTCGAGGCCGGTGTCGCGCTGTGTGAGCGTATAAAGGGTACCCGGAACGAGGCCAACCTTACCGTATTGCTTATAGCCGATAGTGCACTGGAAACCGCGCAGCGCCTGGCGGGGCATCAGGCTGGAGCCGACGGCTTTATTCTCCGTCCATTACAATGCGATGAGATTGAGGCCAAATTACGTGTCTTTATACGGGTCAAGCAGGCTGAAGAAGCGTTGCGTCGGAACAATGCCCGGCTGGCCCGGCTGGCGGAGCATCGTATCCACGCCCTGCGCGAGGCCGACGCCCGCTTTAAGTTCCTCTTTGAGACCTCCCGCGATGCGGTGCTTTATTGGCATCTGCACAGCGATGGCAGTGATCTGAAGATAGTCGATGTCAATGAAAGGGCATGCCGCCTGCTCCATTATGCCTACGAAGAACTTCTGAATATCAGCATATTTGACATTCTCCCGGAGGATAGGCGCACGGTGCTGGCCATCCGCATCGAAAGTATTCTGAAACACAAGCAGCTATACTTCGAAACCATACTTAAAGACAAGTTGGAGCAGCCGGTCCCGGTGGGGGTGCATGCCCAGGCGTTCGAGGGTGATGGCGAGATTGTTAAGGTGCTGACGGTCATGCGGGACCTGCGCGCAAAGCATTCGACCATTCAGGACGCTGTGGAGGGGGAGAACAAGTTCCGCACCCTGGTCGATCATACCGGCCAGATGATCTACGACTTGAATCTCCAGACCCGTCAGATTCAGGTGGGGGGCGCGGTAACCCAAGTCAGTGGTTTTCTTTCCCGGGATATACGCGATTTTACCTGGCAGGCCTGGATACGGCTGCTACACCCCGACGACCGGCGGCATGTGCATGCGCTAATAAACCATGCCCTGGAGACGGTGGGGAAGTATCAGTTGCGCTACCGGATGCGGCACAAGAGCGGTGAATTTCGGCATGTCGAAGATATCGGTGTGGTGCTGCCGGATGCGGAAGGCAGCGCATACCGCTTGTTGGGCACCATAAAAGATGTTACCGCCATGATGCTTGCGGAACGGGAAGAAAAGCGGCTGGAACAGAGCAAACACAATTCCCAGCGTCTCGAGAGCCTCGGGGTGTTGGCCGGTGGAATAGCCCATGATTTCAACAACATCCTCGCCGCCATCATCGGACTGACCGACATGGCTGTGCAGGATTTACCGGAGGAAAGCCTCACCCGAGGGGACCTGGAAGAAGTGTTGCAGGCGGCGCATCGCGCCAAGGACCTGGTTAAGCAGATTCTGGCTTTCAGTCGTCAGAGCGGTGAGGAGCGCAGCCCGGTATTTCTGCATGTCGTCGTACGAGAGGCCTTACAACTGTTGAAGGCCTCGCTTCCCGCCAATATCGAGATTATGGACAACATCGACGTGCATACAGGCGCCATTAACGCCAACGCCACCCAGATTCACCAAGTGGTGATGAATTATTGCACCAACGCCGCCCACGCCTTGCAGCGACACGGGGGCCGTTTGATTATCACCCTGCGGGACATCACCGTCGATGAACGCCTGGCCCGTCAGGTGCCCCACCTGCGAGCCGGTCCGTACATTAAACTCTCCATTGAAGACACGGGACACGGCATCAAGCCGGCGTTGATAGAACGAATATTTGACCCCTTTTTCAGCACGAAAGGCCCCGGAGAAGGCACGGGCATGGGGCTGGCGGTGGTGCATGGGATTGTAAGCGCGCATGGTGGCGCGGTGGATGTCGAGAGCGAACTGGGTCGCGGGACGGTGTTCCATACCTACTTCCCGCGCATTGAGGCGGGTGCGGAAAACCAGCAGGAGAATACAGAGGTCGCCACGGTGGGGAAAGAGCGTATTCTACTCGTGGATGATGAGGAGTCGGT
>SKJD01000115.1 GCA_007116095.1 Candidatus Hydrogenedentota bacterium | reverse complement strand
ATTTAACAAGAGATACTTCACCAGGCTTTGCGCCCATGCGCTATGACATACCGTTTTATTTCTGTATTGTTTTGTTTTCACGCAATGCTGGATTCCTGCCTGCGCAGGAATGACGATTCTGGGGTTCCCAAGTGTTTTGTAGAAAAATCTCCGATTTTTTACGCCAAAAGACTTTATCGCACCGCTAAAAGAGGAAATCGTGTCGAAAATCTCGAATAATGTATTGATCTGGCGGTAATATCAGAACTACACCCTTTTCGAGCTTTTTAGAATCTGTATTAAGTCGCTGGTAGTAAAGGATATAGTGCTTTCCACGCCTTCCCGCATTCGCCTTATTACTTGAATTATGGCGGCCTGCGACGTATTATTGTACAGTTAGCGCGCCTGGTGGGGAGTCTGGCGCATCAATTTCATGACGACCAATGGGAGTTTTCTTTTCCATGCAGAAAAACAACATGAGCCGTAGGGCTTTTTGTGGTACCGTGTTGGGTGGCGCCGCCGCCGCGCTGATTCGGCCGGTTGGCCTGACGACGTCCGCCCACGCGCAGGACGCCGCCGCTTTGGGAGCCGGAACCGGGCCGCTGGAGCTTGGGGCGCCGGCCATCGGGCTGGACACGCCCCATCCGCGTTTGTCCTGGTACCTGGAAGGCTCCGGGCGGGGCGCGAATCAGTCGGCCTACCAGATTCTGGTGGCCAGCTCGGAAGCCAACCTGGCGGCGGATGACGGCGATCTCTGGGACTCCGGCAAGGTCAGCTCCCGGGAAACCCACCTCATCGCCTATGACGGCGCCGCCCTGAACTCGAACCAGCCCTGCTACTGGAAGCTGCGCGTCTGGGACCAGGATGACAATGTCTCGGACTGGAGCGACACCGCCGAGTTTGTCCTGGGGCTGCTTGACCCCGACACGGAGTGGGACGCCGAATGGATTGGCCTGGACACGCCGCCGGACACCTACCCGCAGGGCGATGATCCCTTCGGCACGGTGGATGCCCAGTGGGTTTCCCATCCGGAAACCAAAGACGACGAAGACACCATCTATTTCCGCAAGACCTTCTCGCTGGACAAAAACAATGTGCGCCGGGTCATGGTCGGGATGAACGGCCACCACCTGGGCGCCTTCTCCATCAACAGTACGGAAATCTACACCGCCGCGCAGAGCGCCCATGGCGGGCAGCATTATGGCGGTTATCTCGATATCACCCCCTGGATTCAGGATGGGGAAAACGTGATCGTCATGATGGGCCGCACCTACGAGGCCAATATCGACGCCAAGGTCGTGTGCGGTGTCCGGGTGGACTACGAGAACGGCGAAACCGATTTTGTGCGCTCCGCCTCGGACTGGGAAGCGACCCGCGACGCCGTGGACCTCTTCGATGTAGACGCCGCCGACGGCAACGACTGGGTGGCCGCCCGGGAATTGGGCGTGCCGGGAGCCGAGGGCGTGCCGCCGCTGTGGTACGAGATTACCCGCAGGCCGCCGACGACCTACCTGCGCCAGGAATTCGAGCTGGCGAAGCCGGTGAAGCGCGCCATCCTGCATGGCTCGTCCTTCGGCCTCTTTGAGCCGCACATCAACGGCGCCCGCGTGACCGACGATCGCTTCAAGCCGGGCTGGACCGAGTACCGCAAGCGGGTGACCTACCTCAGCTACGATGTCACCGCCATGCTCCGGGATGGTCGGAATGCCCTGGCCTGCGAGCTGGCCGATGGCTGGTACCGCGGTAATGTGGCTATCTTCGGTCGCCAACGTTATGGCCAGAAGACCCGTTTCAGCGCCATGCTGCATGTCACCTACGAAGACGGAACGAGCGAAATCATCCGGACGGACAGCGACTGGAAAGCCCGTCACGGCGCCACCCTGGAGGCGGACATCCTCTTCGGAGAAATCCATGACGCCCGCCAGGAGCCAGCCGGCTGGACGGCCGCTGGTTTTGATGACAGCGACTGGCACGCCGTGGATACGGGGCGTGAGCAGGAAAACACCATCATCCGCGCCCACCTCTGCGCACCGGTGAAGCCCATGGAAGAGCTCACCCCGGTGGATATCAACGAGGTCGCGCCAAATGTTTATGTCTTTGACATGGGCCAGAACTTCGCGGGTTGGGTGCGCCTGAAGGTGCGTGGCCAGGCCGGCGATCGCGTGGTCATGCGCTTTTCCGAGCGCCTCTGGCCGGCTAGCGGCCGTATTTATACCGAGAACCTGCGCACGCTCAACGTGTCGGATACCTACGTTCTGAAGGGCGATGGCGAAGAGGTCTGGGAGCCGCGTTTCACCTACCACGGCTTCCGCTATGTACAGGTAATCGGCCTGCGGGAAGCCCCGACCGAAGATACCCTCACGGGCGTCGTAAGCTACTCGGCTGGTCCTGTCCTGAGCATGCTGGACACTTCCTCGGACCTGATCAACCAAATTCATAAAAATGTGACCTGGTGTCAGCGCGCCAACTTCGTCGACATCATGACGGACTGTCCCCAGCGCGACGAGCGCATGGGCTGGACCGGGGACTACCACATCTTCAGCCGCACGGGCACCTTCAACCAGATGTGCGGCGACCTCTACCGCAAGTGGTTCCACGATGTGCTGGACGCCCAGTATGAACGTGATGACCGCGCGGACGGGGGTATTCCCAATGTGGTGCCGGCGATTCCGGGAGCCATCGACTCTCCGGGCAACATGGACTGGTCCTACGCCATGCCGGTGGCGGCAAGTGATCTGCACGAGGTCTATTACGATCTCGACACCCTGGAAAAGGCCTTCCCGCAGCTTGAGCGCTACATGGGCTATGTCGAGCGGGTGCTGGAATTCTTCGACGAAGGCGAGGTCAATCCCGGACCGGGCATGGGTATGTTTGGTGACTGGGTGACTTCCGGGCCGCCGATTGATCGCCCCGTACTGGCCTATGCCCACGCCGCGGACGCCGCGCGCCTTATGACGGGCATCGCCGAGAGCCTGGGCAAGTCTGCCGCCGTGACGAAGTACCAGGAACTTTACGATACCCTGCGTGAACGCTTCATCGAGCGTTGGGTCGCCGAGGATGGCACCGTCGCCAACCACGCGCAAACCGCCTACGCCCTGGCCTTCCGCTTTGGTCTGGTGCCGGAGGACCGCTTCGAGCAGGTTGCCCAGCGCTTTACCGAACGGATTGAGGAAGATGACTGGCGGCCGCGTGTGGGCTTCCTGGGCATCCGCCATCTGTTGCCAGCCATGACGATCATGGGTCGTCCGGAGCTCGCCTACACGATGCTGTTGCAAGAGGATTACCCCTCCTGGAACTTCATGATCCGCAACGGCGCCACCACCATCTGGGAACGCTGGGATGGCTTCATGCCGCCGGATCAATTCCAGACCTGGGAGATGAACTCCTTCAACCACTATGTCTTCGGCGCGGTGGATGAGTGGTTCTTCCGCTCGATGCTGGGCATCGATTACGCCGAACCGGGCTTTACGCGCTTGCGTCTGCGTCCCCAGATCAATGGAATGCTGCACCACGCGCGTGGTGGCTTCCAGACGATTCGTGGCCGGGTGAACGCCGGCTGGGAGATCGACGGCGATACAGTAAGTTACGATTTCGACATCCCGGCGAATCTGAGTGCGGATGTCTACCTGCCCGTGGCGGACCTGGACGCGATCCAGGAGAATGGGGAAGCCCTGGCCGAAGGCGATGGTGTCCGTGTCGTGGGTGTGGAAGACGGCTGGGCCCATATCGAAGTCGCGTCCGGATCGTATCACTTCGCCTGGCCGGTCGCTGCTACGGCGTCGCTTGCGGTCTGAGGACCGAAAGGGTAGCCTTTCAGCAACCCGGTGAAGGTTGCGAGTGATAGTAATGTGTGAGCCAACCGGCGTAGTTGTCCGGAGGTCCGGGGATAGTATACAAGCTTCTCCCTGGCCTTCGGCGCTGCGCCGGTTTTATGTGGTGTGTTCTCCCCCAACCCGGGGGACGCCCAACGCTGTATTTGTGCTTGGACAAGCGTGGTAGGGAGGCTTATGGCTGGTAAGATTGTTTATGGGTTGAATGCGCTGCGGGAGGCCCTGCTGGCGCCGGAAACCATCAACCGGGTTTATTTTGCCCGGGACGCCAAGATTCGGGATCGGGAGACGTGGATTACGGCCTTGCGTGAGGTGAAGGCGCCCTTTGACTTTGTGCCGTTGTCCAAGCTGAACAGCATGACCGGGGCGACAGACCACCAGGGGGTCGCGGTGGCGATCAGTCCCGTGGCCTATGCGCAACTGGACGATTGTCTGGCTGACTGCCCGCCGCAGGCCCTGTTCCTGGTGCTGGATCAGGTGCAACACCCGAAAAACCTGGGCATGATCGTGCGCAGCGCCGTGGGGGCGGGGGCGCAAGGGATTCTATTCCCGGAGCGGGGCAACGCCCTGCTGGACGAGGAGGTGGTGCGAGCCAGTGCCGGTACGGTGCAGCGCATCCCGTTGATTCCCTGCGGCAATCTCTCCCAAGCCATCAAGCGCCTGAAAAAAGCCGATTTCTGGGTCTACGCCATGGAGGCCGACGCGCCGCAATCCGTCTTTACGTTGGACTGGCCGGCCCGAGCGGCGCTGGTGGTGGGGAATGAGAGCAAGGGGCTGCGTCCGGGGACGCGAAAAAACTGCGACGATGGGGTGTCCATTCCGCTGGCTAAGCAACTGGAGAGCCTGAACGTCGCGGTGGCGGCCTCGGTGGCCTTGTTCCAGTACCGGGCGACACAATTGACGCGGGATTCATGAGCCGGGCGCTGATGTCCCTCATCCATCAATAAAACGGGAGCTGCTTGCCTGCGTTACCGGGCCCTAACCGAAGTGCTTCTTGAAATAGGCGGGATCGTCGATACTGCGCAGATCAAACCGCACGAACTGATCAAATTCCTGATCCGATATGGGGCCGCCTTCGTCGTGGATGTCCGCGAGGGGATTGGGACGACGCATTTTGCGGCGGCGGGGGCGGCGGGGCGGTCGCACGATGGGGAGGTCATCGTCGCTGTTGTCCGTATCCTCTTCTTGCTGGGTCGAGAAATTGAAGGCGTTCCCGGAAGCGAGCAGGCCGGCCTCCAAGAATTCTGCGATCACTTCGGAGAGGTGCTCTTTCCGCTCTTCAAAACTGCCTTCTTCAATAATCTGGCGGTTTAACGGAATGACTTTGCCGCGAAACAGTACGGAGAGTTCGGAGCAGGCAGGGCATGGCATAACGGCGACCACGTCCTGGGGCACATCCGTAGTGACTATGCGCTGGGCGTTGCAATGTGGGCAAACGATGACGTCCATGGGAAAATACCGTAAGTTGATGTACGTGGCTTCCATTACTGCTTACTTGCATTGTACGTGAGGAATTACCGATATAGCAAACAAGCTATGGAATTGCTGCACAATAATACTAAAACTGGCTTGGTTGTTTGTGTGCGGCTCGCTGTATGCGATCTTGCTATTGGGCAGTCCAATAGGGGACCAAGCCATTATAGAAGAGACCGAAGCCGCGGGCATTCAAGTTTCAACGCCATTGTCCGCGTCATTGTCAACAGCGTTGTCGGGGCCGTTGCTCGCAGGGGCCGGCGCTTCCATATCCCGGTAGTGCTCAATGAATTGTTGGACCGTGGCGGCATCGGTGGCCAGCTCCCTTACCGTGCGGAAACCAAGGAGCATGTTAAGGTTCTCGAAGTTCACGTATTGCACCTGGTCCAGCGGAATTTGCGGGCTGTTGTAGTTGCCGCCCTTAATCAGCATCGGCGTACCGAAATAGGGCGTTTGCCCATCCTCATGGGTCGTTTCGGGTCCCGCCGGGCTGCGGGTCCACTCCGAAACATTCCCCACCATATCGTAGCAGCCGACCCAGCTCCTATCGTCTGGATAGCTACCGACCGGCTCCATGGAACCCTGGGTGGCGGCGGCGTCGTTGCGCCAGGCATCGCCCCAGGTATAGTAACGGCTGGGCGCTTCTTGTCCGTAGGCTGCGCGCGCCCATTGTTGCTGCGTGGGGAGCTGGGCGTCCTTCCAAGCGGCATAGGCCTGGGCGTCGAAAAAGCGGACGTAGACCATGGGGTAGTCGCTGTATTGCTCTACGTAATCAAGTAGCGCCTGCGTGCCTGGCCAGCCACCCGGGACGGTCTCGCAAAATTCGGCGTACGCGCCAATGGTAACCTCGTGCCGGTCAATGAAAAAGCCATCCACATAGCGTTGAATGCCACTGATGTCGACCACGCCTGCCGGGGTCCAGACCATGTCTTCCGGGAGCAGCACCGTCGCCATATAGGATTCCAGGGCCGCCCGGGCCTGTTGTAATAGCTGGGTGTTGGTGCGTACATTGGGGTAAGTCGCGGCGATTTCGTGTCGTTCCTGCGCCTGATTCCAGGCGTTTTCCGCCATTTCAAAGATGGCTTGGCGTTCCGCACTGCTGCCCGCGAAGCGCTGGGCGATTTTCTGGACCGCCTCAATGTCCCGGGTGATACGCTGATATTCGGCGTCAGCCCAGGCCTGGGGGGGTTGCGCTGCTTGGCTGTATGGGGTGATATACTGTTCGACCCCGTAGAAGGCCGCCCCGCCAAGGAGTAGACTGACAGCCACCAGGAGCCAGCCCACCACACGACTCCGGGGCCGGTTTTGGGTCTGGCTGTCGTTGGGAGCCTGCCATTGGCCCGAGGTGGAGTCGGAATCGGAGATAGGCCCCAACGGATAGCCCGTCTGCTGGGCGACCTGACGGATGGCTGTCCGCAATTCGGTCGCGTTCTGATAGCGATTCTCGGGGTCCTGATCCACACAGTGCTCTACAATCTGATCAAAGGCCGGGGGGATGTCGCGGTTTATTTGGGAGATTGGCTTGGCCACGCCGGCGGGCAGGCGGCCGGTCAGCATCTCATAGAGCATGACCCCCATGCTGTAGATATCGGCGCGGGCGTCGACGTCACGGCTGTTTTTCATCTGCTCCGGGGACATGTAGAAGGGCGTCCCCATCACCAGCGAGGCCCCGGTCAGGTGCTTTTCCGCCATCAACTTGGAAATGCCGAAATCCATCAGCTTGACGACGTTCTGCTGGTTTACCATGACATTTTCCGGCTTCAGGTCCCGGTGGATGGTATAGCGGTGGGCATATTCCAGCGCGGCGCAGAGCGCGTCGAACCATTTCAACACCAGGGGCAAGGGCAAGCGGCTGTTCGCTGGCGTCTGTTCGAGCATCGCCCGGAGGGACTTGCCCTCCACGCATTCCATGGAAATATACACAATCTCGTTGGCCTTGCCGATGTCGTGCACCCGGACAATGTTGGGGTGGGCCAGGCGCCGTGCGATCCGGGCCTCATTGAAGAAGCGTTCCAGAACCAACTTGTCTTGACCGTATTGCGGCAGCAAGGTCTTGAGGGCGACATATTCCCCCAGCACATTGTCATGCACCTTGTAGATGCAGCCCATACCGCCGCGCCCGATAATGTTGTGCACGGTATAGCGGTTGGCCAGGACCTGCCCCTGTTGAAACTGCACAAAGGCGGCGTCGGCCAGGGGGGGCTGGGAGGGGGGGACGGCCTGTCCGTTAGCTGCCGATGCTGCCGATGCGACCGGAGCATACGGAAGCGGGGCCTGGCACGCCTCGCAATGGGTGCGTCCCGGGGCATTGTTGTGGGAACAACGAGGGCACGTTACCCGCGTCATGGTGAATCCTTTCCGTCAACGACATGTGCAACATCCTGATCCTAGCGCCTTCCGGGCCGGGCAAGCAAACTGTCTGCGCCTGCCGGGGGGGATGCAGGTTACGGGATGAAAAGGGTCACAGGCGCTCCGAGTCGTATTTCGAACTCCTCGGCGGCGTTGCCATCGCGCACCGCCAACTCCAGCCGGCCCGAGCTGCCGAAGAGCGCCAGGGCTTCTTCCAGTG
Organism: Candidatus Hydrogenedentota bacterium; assembly: GCA_007116095.1. Classification (GTDB taxonomy): domain Bacteria; phylum Hydrogenedentota; class Hydrogenedentia; order Hydrogenedentales; family SCBR16-9; genus SCBR16-9. The sequence goes on along the minus strand of SKJD01000115.1, from coordinate 201 downwards.
GCGCCGCGGCATAGTGCATGGAGATGTCCGTGATCGTTGTGGCGGCAAATTGCACGCGATAGGCCGTTTTGTCCTGGAGAATGTCCTGGTGAATATTCGTGATGCAGTTGCCGAAGTGATCAATATAGATCACCTCGCCCTGGATCAGGTCGCCCTCGGAGACGGGTTGGTGAATTTCCAGCATCACCACCTGTTGCAATT
>SKJD01000282.1 GCA_007116095.1 Candidatus Hydrogenedentota bacterium | reverse complement strand
GCCGAAGCCCAGTACAAGATTGGCCTGACGCATTACGTGCGGGACGAGTACCTGACCGCCGCCTTCGAGTATCGTCGGGTTATCGAGGACTATTCGGGCTCGGAATGGGTCAACGACGCCAGCTACGGGGTGGCGATGTGCTACTACAACCTGTCACTACCACCGGATTACGACCAGGCGCCCAGCCGTTTGACCATGGACGCTATCGACAGCTTCCGCGGCCGCTATCCGAACGACGAACGGGTGGATGCGCTGATGGAGAAGCGTGAAGAGATGCGCCAAAACATCGCAGCCCAACGCCTACAGATTGCCCAATTCTACGAGCGGCGCCGGAATTTCGACTCAGCGCGCATTTATTATCAGGTGGTTGTAGAAGAATTTCCGGGTACTGAAGCAGCGGAATCCGCCCAGGCCTGGCTTGCGGCCAACCCATCTCCGGAACGTAGCCCTGCATGAAGCGTGGATACTATATAGGCCTCTTTTTCGGGGCCGGTTTGGTGGTCTTGTCGCTGGCGGCGTTGACCGGATGCGGCTATTCGACACAGAGCAGCCTGGACCACCGCTACCAGACTGTGCACGTCTCGCCGGCCTACGATGATTCCCGGGAAATCGGCCTACAAGCGCCGCTAACAAATGCCCTCAGCCGCAAGTTCATCCATGACGGTCGGCTCCGGGTAACGGATAGCGACAATGCCGACCTGTTGATCGAGCTGTTGATACAAGACTACCAGTTGCGGGGCCTCATCACCGATGCGCGGGATGAAGTCACGCAGTTTATGATGATCATTACGGCTTCGGCGCGGGTTACCGATCAGCTCAGTGGAGAGGTTCTTTGGGAAGCGCCGATGGTATCGGGCGAGACCAGCTACCACACCCGCGCCGCCGGAGCCAGTTCGGACCGGTTGCGCGGCAACACCAAGACCTTCATCACTCCGCTGAACTCCTTCCCCACCGAGGAAGAAAACCGTGCCGCCGCCGAGGCGCTGGATCAATTGGCCTCGGATATCTTCTACCGCACCGTCGAACCCTGGTAAGGACACAGTGGCGCTTTTATGCACGCGCTGGAATTTATAAAACAAATCCAAACCCAGAACACCGCGCTTGCGCCGGTCATCCTGATCGGTCCGGGCAAGGCGCAGTTCGGGTTTGAACCGTACGATCCCCTCTTGGCCGATCGCGCCGCACAGGCCGTGGTTGACCGCTATATTGATCCCTCCATGCGCGACCTGAGCTTGTCGGTCTTCTATGCCGACGAATGCGAGCCGGCCGAAGTCGTCAAAGAAGCCCAGACCCTCCCTTTCCTCGTGGAGCGCCGCGTCATCGTGGTGCGCAACGCCGCACGCTACTACCAGTTGAGCGCCGACAAGAAGAGTGCGCCGCTCTACGGCCTGGTGGAATACCTCAAATCGCCCAACCCCTCGACCCTGTTGTTGTTTATCAGCAACAAGGCCGACAAACGGCTAAAGTTTCACAAGGCCTGTCTGGAATCCGGGTTACTTGTGGAATGCCCCCAGCTAGACGCTCGGCAACAACGGGACTGGGTCAAGCGCGAGGCCGCCGATAGGCAAAAGCAGATTGACGGCCAGGCCATCGACCTCCTCCTGGAACGCAGCGGCGATTACCTGGGCGACATTATTAACGCCGTGCAACTGGCGGCCTCTTACGTTGGAGAAAATCCCAAGATCACGGCGCAGGACGTCCTCATCGCCTGCTCCGATGTCGCCGAAGATACTGTCTGGGACCTGAACGACGCCATCGCGAAATCCGACACCGAAAAAGCGCTGCAAGCCCTACACCAGTTGCTCCAGTACGGCAAGGCCCCGGACGAAATCATGGGCACCCTCAACTGGATGCTGGAGAGCGCCTACAAGGCCTGCCCGGAATCCACTCTCCAGAACAAGTCGGCTTTCGTCACCAAAAATGTGACGCCCCTGGTCGAGAAATGGGGCTATAAAAAGATCATCGCCGCCTTGAAATTGAGCACCGACACGCATTTCATGATGCGCAGCACGGGCGTGGACCCCAAGCTCGCCCTGGAACTGCTGGTGATAAAGCTCGCGGCCCCCATCCGACGCACCACTGGCCGCAAGCGCCCCGCCGCTGCTGCTTCCCGCTCCTGAGCAGCCGACAACCACACCTCCCCCACACACTTTTCCTTTGGACTTTCTTTCTGCGCCTGGCTGTTGCAGGTGTTTGCTCTATCCTGAAACGCTGTGTTTCAGGTTGCAACAGCAAAGGCATCCACTTTTACGCCATCAACCCCCTGACCCATTTTACCCACATCCCGCCAAGTCACTATCTGACAACTACTTAGCTACACACCACCTCTCTCCAACCCTAGTTCCTAAAAAGTTGGCACGGGAATCGCTCCATGTATGACGCCGGCTGAAAGCAGCGACCGGCAGCAGTAAGCAGCACAAGCAGTGAAGCAGCAGAAACACAGCAACAACAACCAGATACCACAAAACCCAATTTTAAGGACAAAGGAGGGATTGATCATGACAAGAACCTGGGATCCGATTCGGGAACTGGATGCGCTTCGGCGTCAGGTAGAACAGATTTTCGATGAGCACAACACCTGGAGCAAGCCCTTTACCCGCTTCTCCTTTCTGCCCGGCTTATCAGCCCGTTCGTATCCGCTGATTAATCTGGCGGAGGACAAAAACAACATCTATATCGAAGCGCTGGCGCCGGGGTTGAACGCCGATACGCTGGAGGTCACGGTACTGGACGATGTACTGCGCCTGAGCGGTGAAAAGCCGAGCATCAGCGAAGACGTGAAACCCGAGGCCTACCACCGGAACGAACGCAGTGCAGGACGTTTCGTGCGGAGCATCGCACTGCCAACGCCGGTAAACAGCGACGGGGTAAAGGCGCATTATCATGATGGCCTGTTGAACCTGACCCTGCCGAAGGCGGAGGAAGCGAAGCCGAAGCAAATTGAGGTGAAGGTTGGCTGACACCATGCCGACCAGACCAGGCCGCACAGAACCGCAGCCTGTAATGTAATGAATCGCGGAAGTAAGCAAGACCAATCACTGTAGGCATTTGAACAGACAACGACAACACTTCTATTACGACATGGAGGTGAGGAACATGAAAGAAAGCACTGTACCCATGAAACAAGAAGAACGCCAGGTCGCGGAGACCCGTGAAGAAACCCGTACCCTGATTCCCCCGGTCGATATTTTCGAAACCGAAGCGGGCTTGGCCGTCGTGGCGGACATGCCGGGGGTGGCCAAGGAGCAGGTCGAAGTCCATGTGGAAAACGATCTGCTGACCCTGAAGGGCAGCTCGAAGACCCATATGGAAACGGAACCGCTCCACCGGGAATATGAACTGCGCAACTACTTCCGGCAGTTCCAACTGAGTGACAGCGTGGATCAGGAGAAGATCAAGGCCGAAATGCGCAACGGCGTCCTGATCATCCGACTGCCGAAGAAGGAAGCCAAGAAACCCAAGCAGATAGCCGTGGAAGTGGCCTGAGCCGTACGTCCCGCCGAGGGCGTCTGACAACGCGACCAGCAGCTCCTGCTGTTCCCATAGAGCGAACGCCCTCCCCTTGCGGAGGGCGTTTATTCGAAGGGACAACACAATGCGCTGGACAAAGAAATGACGGTGGTGGCGGTGGCGGCTTTCCATTGCATGATTCTTGCCATTGGCAGTATCCTGGAAAGGAGGTGTTGACCTATGCGTAACGGACTACCCATGGTATGGCGTGATTCGCTTCGAGACCTGAAACATTCGGTGACGGACCTGATAAAACGTTGGCGTCCGGAGTCCACCGAGCTCATGACGCATCGAGACAGTTGGCCCGGCTTGCTCGATTTCAATGCTGACTGGCCCAGAATCGATGTCGAAGATAGCGACGATGAAATCCGGATTCGCGCCGAATTGCCGGGCATGAATGAAAAGGATTTCCAGGTAGAACTGGACAGCAACCGGCTTCTCCTTCATGGCGAAAAACGCTTTGAAGATGAACAGCGTAAAGGCGATTATTTCTACCGTGAGAGCCGCTTCGGTTCGTTCTACCGGGCCATTCCGTTGCCTTGCACTGTAGAAATCGACAAGGCCCAGGCGAAATACCGCCATGGCGTGCTGCGCGTGCGCCTTCCCAAGACGGCGGATGCCCGGGCGCAACGTAAGCGGATTCGGGTCAGTTGACCTGTACGCTCCGGATTGCCCGGATTAACGGCATATACCTTGTACATATCAGAACCGATGTATCCAAAGACCGTCTTCGCGTCTCTGAATACATCGGTTCTTTTTTTTGGGGCACTTACCTCACAACCATCTTTGATTTATAATGCTATAATAACTTTACAAATGATAGAATATGATTTCACCATTTCGCTAAAAATATGCGGTTTTAGCCTGAGGATAATGCTCTGGGATTGGCCTGTATATGGCGCATTTGGCGGCCTTGCTGGAAAATTGCCGCAGTGGGTTTGGCCAGACTGTATTCCATACTGTCCGAGAATGACGTAGCAGTAGTAGCTGGGTATCCGCTTTCGTGGCTATGACATTGCTCGATCGAAGCAATCAACCTTATGGGCAATTAGGGTGTGCCGGGATAGGTATGATAAAAACAGCGCCTTGTCGTAAGGCAATTTCATACTCAAATAGCTATTAGCATAATATGCATTAGGTATCGTATGCTGAAGTTATTCTTTAAGGAGATAAAAAATGGACACTATGCTTGAAGATAATCCATGCGATATTGGCAAGGTAGCGCTATTCGGGACCTATGTGCCTAAAAAATGTGGAATAGCTACATTCACAAGGGACCTTCGCGATGCCATTACGACTAAATTGTCCGATAACGGCTCCATTGTGTTGGCTATCGATGATGAGCTGGAACAACTGCAATATCCCGATGATGTGCGCTTCCAGGTACGCGTGCAACAACAACATGATTATCGGGTTGCCGCAGATTTATTAAACATCAATCAAGTTGATGTCACCATGATCCAGCATGAGTTCGGGATTTATGGCGGGCAAGATGGCCGCTATGTAGTTGATCTGATGAAGCGCCTCCGGATGCCGATAATCTGCACCTTGCACACCATATTGCGCGATCCCACACGAGGGCAGGAACGCATCATGCGGGACATGACGGAATATTGTGATCGCTTTGTGGCGATGAGCCACTTGGGGGTCGATATCTTAAAAGACCGCTATGATATTCCCGAAGAAAAAATCGCCTATATCCCCCACGGTATTCCTGATGTGCCGTTTGTCGACCCCGCACACTACAAAGACAGTTTTGGTTTTGTAGGCAAAACCATTATATTGACCTTTGGATTGTTGTCCCCCTCCAAAGGAATTGAATGCATGCTCCAAGCCATGCCGGAGATCGTTAAAAAGTACCCGGAAGTGGTTTATATAGTGCTGGGAGCGACCCATCCCGCTATTTTACACAATGAAAGCGACGCCTACAGGAATTCTCTGGAGCATTTCGTGGAGCAACATGGCCTTCAAAAAAACGTGATGTTCCACAATCGTTACGTATCGTTTGAAGAATTGTGTCGGTACATCGGCGCAGCCGACATTTATGTGACCCCCTACCTGAATGAAGCGCAAATTACTTCCGGGACCCTGGCCTATGCGATGGGCATGGGGAGCGCTGTGGTGTCGACGCCCTATTGGTACGCCGAAGAGATGCTCGCAGACAACCGTGGCCGCCTGTTCCCCTTCAAAGATGCGGACGCCCTGGCCCGAGAGATAATCGAATTATTGGAAAATCCCACTACATGGGATACGATTCGTAAAAATGCGTATAACTATTGCCGGTCCATGGTCTGGGACAGTGTCGCCAAAGCCTACCTCAATGTGGCCAAAGACGTAATCGCAGAACGGCGGCAGGCCCCCAAGCAAACGGATCTAGTCCCGGCTGAGGTGGTGTCTGGACGCGCCATTCCGAATATCAATCTGAAGCACCTCCGAACCATGACCGATGACACCGGGATGTTTCAGCACGCCATATACACCATTCCCGATCGTAACCATGGTTATTGCGTGGATGACAATGCCCGCGCCCTAATTGCCACATTGCGGTATAATTCATTACGGCAAGATGGTTCCGTGCTTTCCCTGGTGAACACCTTCCTGGCTTTTGTGCATGGCGCGTTCAATGCAGAAACGGGCCGCTTTCGCAACTTTATGGGCTATGACCGGCGCTGGCTGGAAGAACAAGGCAGTGAAGACAGTCACGCACGAACCATTTGGGCCCTGGGCGAAGCCGTGTCTCTGGCCACCAACGATGGTGTGTTGGGATATAGCACCCGGCTGTTCAATTATGCCGTCCCGGCCGTTGAAAACTTTCGATCCCCGCGCTCAATCGCTTTTGCGCTGATAGGCATCCATGCCTATTTACGGCGTTATAGTGGAGATACCCATATCCGGCGCCTACGAGAAACGTTGGCGAATACACTGTTCGCCAGGTTTCAAGAATATGCGACGGAGGAATGGCCCTGGTGTGAAGAAACGGTGACCTATGACAACGCACGACTCTGTCACGCGCTTATCCTTTGCGGCCAGTGGATTCCCAACGGTGACATGGCGGAGCAAGGCCTACGAAGTTTACGGTGGCTCCTGGACATACAAACTAACGAAAAAGGGCAGATCAGCATCATCGGCTGTGATGGCTGGCTGGAACGGGGTGGTTCCCGCGCCTTGTTTGACCAGCAGCCTGTAGAGATGATGTCTTTGGTGGATGCGTGCGCTGAGGCCTATCGCGTTACACATGACATGCACTGGGGCAATGAAATACGGCGTTGTCTCGACTGGTTCCTGGGCAGCAATGATGTCGGGGAAGTGTTATACGACTTTAAGACTGGAGGATGCCGGGATGGCCTAAGTCCGCAAGGCGCCAACCAAAATGAAGGGGCCGAGTCCACCTTGGCCTGGTTGTTATCGCTGATAACAGCCTATGAATTGATGGGTGGCTGGCAAAAAGATCCATCATAGTCAACACCAACAGAGAGCGAGTTTATTCATGCCAGATCCAATCGTGATGATATCAAGTTACCCACCAAGACTGTGTGGCATCGGCACCTTTTGTGAAGAAGCGCGGGAGTTCATACAAAAGGCGCATCCCGAGCGCGAGGTCCTGGTGATCAGCCATCTGGACGGGGATGGCGAAGGCGTTTTTCCCATCATGGACCCGGAAGGCCGTCCGGACTGGTGGCGGCCAGTGGTGGACAAGGTGGCGGAGCTGAAGCCCTATGCCGTTCATATCCAGCACGAATACGGGCTGTACGAATACATAGACGATGAGGGCCATGGTGATGAAAACATGGGCTTCCTGAACATGCTGGACGCCCTCAAACCCTGGCCAGTCATTGTAGAGCCGCATACCATACATGGTCGCATGCGCGACAGCGAGGCCCAATTTGTGCGGCGTCTCTGTCGCAAGGCGGACGTAGTGCTCTTCAAATGCGCCTACCAACGCTGGCGCCTGGAATGGACCTTTACCCAGCATAACTGGAAGATGCCTAAAAACATTATGATCGTGCCGCATGGAGCCCGCTCCGACATGCGCTATGCCGCGGAAGATGTGCCACGCTTGCGGCAAGAACTGGGCTTTGACAAGGTCCCGCAGCTCGGGCAGCACCTGGTGGGTCTGGTCGGTTGGATACAGTCGAACAAGCGCTGGGACATTGTCACCTCCATGTGGGAGGAGATACATCAGGAGATACTGGAACAGACCGGACAGGACTGGGACCTGCTGGCCGCAGGCTCCCTGCGCGATCCCAACCACGAGGCCGACTACAAACTGTATCGAAATGATTTGGATGTCCTGGAAAGCAAAGGCCTGGCCCATTTCTATGAATTTATCCCACGGGGCGACCATTATTACAAGGTCATGGCGCTCTGCGACTTTGTCGTGCTGCCCTCGACCGACGAGACACAGTCCGGCACCCTGGCGCGGATCATTTCACTGAACAAGCCCTACATCACCACCGCGCCCATGGAAGGGCTCACCAGCCAAACGCTGGAAAGTGAAGGCGGTATGCTCTTTACCAACAAGGCCATGCTGCACAAGAAAATGCTAAAACTGGCCTGTGACGAGCAACTCCGTCTGGAACTCGGGAACAACCTGAAGCGCTACCTGGACGAGGTGGTCAGTTGGGAGAT
>SKJD01000417.1 GCA_007116095.1 Candidatus Hydrogenedentota bacterium | reverse complement strand
GGGGCCTGTTTTGTCGGTAGGTTTCAAACGCGTGTTCCCCCGCGAAGTCAAGAGGATTGGTCAGAACGCTCACTGGTAACTGCAACTCGGTCTCGTTTTCATCAAAGAGGGGATGCCCGTCTTCGGCCCGCACCAGGTGTAGATCATAGTAGGTGAACGGTCCCCCCAGGCGACTATCGCCATCTGCATCGCAACCGGTGGCGAAGCCCAGGCCATGCGTCACTTCATGCAAGAGGACGCTGCTCAGATCGGCTTCGTGGTTTGCCGGTTCGCCTCGGCCCGCATAAAAGTCGCGTCCGAAGTTCACCATGATGATGATGTCCGGGTTGTTCAGAGAACCCCGTGATCCTGTGGTCAGCAATTCATGGGCAAAGCCGCCGGTGAAATTATCCTGGCTACTGTAAAACGTGCCGCCTTGGGCCAAAAAGGGCAGGTCGGGATCGTCCAGCGATTTCCATACCTCCACTTGCAGGGTAATATCAAAGCTCGGGTCGACATTGAGTGTGTCCACGACATAGGCCAGCACCTCCTCCAGCCGCGCCCGGCGGTCTGCGCCTTCCTGGGGGTCAAAAAAGCCCGCGTCCTGGGGGTCCTGGTAATCAATCGCCACCTGGACATTGTCAGACTTGAGTAGTGTGTCGGGATAGAGGCCTTTGCGGTAATGGACCTCATTCGGTTCCACTTCTTCCACCACACCGGTGTGGGGGAAATACGCGATGAGCGTTTCCGCTTTCTCGTCTGCCTGCGTCTGGAAGAAGGTAAAGATGCAGAAGCAGGCCAGGAGGCAAAGTGAAATGGCGGCGAGGCGCGTTCGGGGATGCTGTGTTGCAGGCGTGATAGACGACATGTCAGGCAAAACCTTTCTCATTACGGACGCGGAAACGCGGTGGTTCAGTCCTGGTTGGGCTTTCCGTCCGGTAATTACTAACTGCTTGGCGCATTCGAATATGGGACAGTATATCATTTTTCGTGCATTGACGGCGAATAGTTCGACAATATATGTACCGAAATCGACGGTGCATGCCTTGTTTTGCCCTATTATGGGCCCACGGGCTATCTGCGTTATAATGGCGAGCGAATTGAATCGCAGCCAAGCTACAGGGGAAGAGGAACCGCGAAAGCTATGAACAATACACAATCCGCCCAGTTATGGAAAGAAGCCAATGGTATCCTGGTCGGCGGGGTGAACAGCCCGGTGCGCGCCTTCAACAGTGTGGGGGGCGACCCGTTTTTTGTCGCTTCCGGGGCTGGGCCGTTTATTACCGATGTGGACGGCAACCGCTACATAGACTACGTGCTCTCGTGGGGGCCGTTGATCCTGGGGCATGCGCACCCCGAAGTGACGGAAGCCGTCTCCAAAGCCTTGGCCAAAGGCGCCAGCTTCGGTATTCCCACCGAGGCGGAAATACGATTGGCGGAGGAGATCGTCAAGCTCATGCCCGCCATGCAGCAGGTGCGTCTGGTTAACAGCGGCACCGAAGCCACCATGAGCGCGCTGCGCCTGGCCCGGGGCTATACCGGCCGGGATTTGGTGGTGAAAGTGGCGGGTTGTTACCATGGACATGTGGACAGCTTGCTGGTGGAAGCGGGCAGTGGTCTTACGACCCTGGGCGTGCCGAACAGTCCCGGTATTACCGAGGCGCAGGCGGCGAGCACCCTGCTGATACCCTACAATGACCTGGAGGCGGCGCGGGCGGTCTTCAAAGCGCATGAACACAAGATCGCGGCGCTGATAATCGAGCCCGTACCCGGGAACATGGGCGTTATCCTGCCCGAGGACGGCTATCTCCAGGGACTGCGGGAATTGACCCGCGACAATGGCTGCCTGCTCATCTTCGACGAGGTCATGAGCGGATTCCGCGTTGCCTTGGGCGGCGCGCAAGCAAAGTATGACGTCACGCCGGACCTTAGCTGCCTCGGCAAAGTCATCGGAGGCGGTCTGCCCTGCGCGGCCTATGGCGGCCCGGAAGAGATCATGCAATACCTTGCGCCGGTCGGGCCGGTCTACCAGGCCGGGACGCTCTCGGGCAATCCACTGGCTACAGCCGCCGGCCTCGCCACGCTGAAAATACTCCAGCGCGATGGACTCTTTGAACAGGTGGAGGCCAAGAGCACACAGCTCAGCGAGGGGCTCGCCGAAGCGGCCAAAGAGGCGGGTGTGCCTGTCCATGGCGCCCAGGCCGGGACGATGTCCTGCCTATTCTTCCAGGAAGGCCCAGTGCGGAATTATGCCGACGCCACCCAGTCGGATACGGAGCGCTATGCCGCTTTCTTCCGGGGGATGCTGGAGCGCGGTGTCTACTTTGCGCCTTCGCAATTCGAGGCAGCCTTCCTGAGCTGCACCCACGACGACAGTGTGCTCGACGCCACCCTCAGCGCCGCCCGGGAAGTCTTCAAGTCGCTGTAAGTGACTTTCTACAGGTGTAGTTTCTTTTTTGCCGGTTCGACGATCATTGTTCGGGTTTGACAACAACTGGCGTTACGTTTATTGATTATTTATGCCAGGACCGCCCGACATCGACTAGTTTATATGTCCACAGATTTCACGGATTGGCGCAGATTATTTGTATTGAAAACAATCTCAGAAGATCGAACAAGCGAAATTATATCCTTACACCCCAGGGCTTTATGTGGAGTGATCTTCCGCGACCCATACAGGGTCGGACATGGGGGGGCGCCCCGATCCCGGGGTATCGCCTTCGGGCCGAACACAAGGTTCGCCCTTACGGCTCAACCCCGGGCTAATCATCCGTGACCGCTCCGCGGTCGGGTGGTAATAGGACCGACGGCGATGAACATCCAAACGGATTCACCATACCCTAACCAGATTTTGCGTTCGTGACCACATGCGTTAACTATTACACGCAAACACTTAACCAACAGACCTGGAGCCCGGAGGGATGCGTTGACAGTTGGGGGTATGAATTTGGGATCAGATGTTTTCTATAAGCCACTCGCAGTTGATGATCTTCTCGATGAGATCGAGGGGGACGTAAAAGTAGTGGTTACTTGACTCGAAGCCGATGCGGGAGTCCCGCCGCTGGATGGCGTAGAGTTCCGCGGCCAGTGTTACTTCTCGGCGGAGCAGATCGCGCAGGGCCACGCGCATGGCCGACACGGTTCCTTCTTCACCCGCCTCCCGGGCGGCAATCATACGATCGCGGGTCTGCACGAAAAGTCCCTGTAAGGCCACGCTCTTGAAGTGGAGCGCGGTCGCCTGCATGACGTCCAGCTCCCTCGCCAGGGCCTCGCTGTCCGTGTCGTCATCGGTATGCGCCTCGTAGGCCGCCCTGAGTTGGGTTGCGGCGTCTTCAAAAGCGCGTCCCATGTCGTCAAAGAGCTGGATGAAGACATCCTCCGGGTAGGCCCCGCGCCAGGACGGGAAATGGTCGTAGGGGAAACAGACCATGGTCGCCGTATAGCCTGTTGGCTCGGCCCAGAGCAGGTTCGCCGGCCCCATCTGCTGCGGCCCGTTGTAGATCAGGCTGTTGTCGTAAGGGTAGTTGCGGAAGGCGGCGCTGCACGCTTGCCAGGCTTCGACGACATGCGGAGCGATTGCGGCGCCATAGCGGTGCGTGGCCACCTGCAACAGGGCGTCGTCGGTGCTCAGCGTATCATCCGCGCCAATCGCCGCAAAGACCTCCAGGTTCGGCGCCGGGTAGCCGCCCAGGGTCCAGGAGAGTTGCAGGCCGTCCACATTGGCTTCCCGTAGGTTCGCGGCATGTTGTGCGGCATTTTCCACCGCCGGAATATACGGGACGGTAGAAAGCTCCCAGGTATTGTTGGCCTGTACCTTGGCGTTCGTGCGTAGTCCCCGTTCCCGGGCCAGTTCCCAGTGGCGCGTAGCGCGTGGGCCCGGCCCGATGGTGGAGAGAGAATACTCGCCAACGATATTCGGGATGCCGCCCCGCTCAATGGGCATGCTCCACTCGCTCACGCTCTGCAAGATGGTGTCCTCGGGCAGTTCCGCAATTACATCCGGCGCCCAGTCGTCGAGCCAGCCCCAGTCCCAGGCGATGAGCTTCGTGTCGGCTCCCGCAGCGTCGATGCCCTCGCGAATCAGGCGGTGTAGCCCACCAATGACCTTGCCCGGCCCGGGCTCGGCGCAGCGTTCGCACTCGCCACCGCGGTAATGCGACCAGCAGTTGGTGGGGTTCTCCGACGCCGAAATGGTGAAGATGCCCGCGAGGTCCGGAGCCGCTTCGCAGATCGTTTGCACGGCGTTGCGGATGTATTCCTGCACGCCGGGGGACTCCGTGCACAGCGCGGCGTAGCCGCCGATATCTATCCCCTTAAGCTCGGGATGTTCCTCAAAGAAGGCCTGCGGCATCGTGCGCGGTTCGTTCAGATACAGGTAGATGCCGATACCATGCTCACCGGCGCGAGCGATAAGCTGCTTCAGGTTCTCCAAACGGGTCTCCCAGTGCGTGCTGAGGCTTTCGTCCCACGGGAAAGGCGTGAGGGTGTAGAGGATTCCCTGCAACCAGACGCCGTCCACCCCGGAAGCCGCCAGGCGCGCCAGGTAACCGTCGGGGAAGGGGTCCAGTTCGATCTCCAGCAGGGGATCACCGTAGAGCGCGAAGTAGGAATAGGCAAAACGCGGGGAGAAACGGCTCTCCCGGATGGCTTCCTGGTCTTCGGGCAACGGTTGTGACAGATCGTCAATGAAAGCGAAGAGCGGTTCGCTGTCGTCATAGGGCAAGTGCGTATCGACAAGCCTTGCGATTGCGCTGGCGCGTTCCCGGGCTTCTTCCGATGGCGCTTCATAGTGCAAAGGTTCCGCAGCGGGTTTCAGGTTGCCCAGCTTAATGAAGAGGAAATCGTCTTCCCGTAACATGAAGGCCATGTGCTCGGGCGTCCAGTCCAGCAGGGCACAAAGCTGTTCATAGGGGAGCAGGTGCCAGTTGCGTCGGATGATGGTGATGTACGAGCGCTTCCACTGATCCTCCGAAATGGCCTGGTGCGCTGGCAGGCCCATCGAACGCCCCAGCTCGGCTATGTCTTCCGGTGCGGCGTCCAGCATCTCCGCCATACGATCCAGCGGAACCAGTTCCCAGTTGCGCCAGACAAAGGCGTGCAGCCGGTCCGGGAAGTGGTCCACCGCCACCGGGTCCGGAGCCGGCCCTTTCATTTGTTCGAGTTGTCCAATCATCATGATGCTGATCAAAGCGGTAAGCATGGGTACTTCTCTCCGATAAGGTGCATTTTTTGTTGAGCGTAAAAGAACGGCATCAATGACCTTCCGGGTCCCACTCCAGCACATAGAGCATCTGCGGCGGGAGGTCGGTCAGGGTCTCGCCGTCGCCCTGGCCCACGCGGATGGTAAAGGCATGGAGAACGCCCTGTTCGCGCCAGACGGCTTTGTCGAAGTTCGGCTCCCACTGGTAAACCGACTCTTCGGTCAGGTCGACGAAGCGCCAGACGGGGTTTTCCAGATCATCACAGATGGCGACCGTTACCTGGCCACCGCGCTCTTCGTCCCGGAAGAGCATGTAGGCCGTGTCACCCTCGGGTGTGGAACGCACCATAAGGTCCGGTCGTGAAATCGGAATGAGTTTCGCGCCACCACCGCTGAGCGTGAAGGCTTCCGTGCGCTCGCCCACCTGCGTAACATGCCATTCCGTTCCGTCGTGGAAAACCATGTGAAGTTGCGGCACTTCCGTCCCTTCCGGACGCCAGTATGTCGCGATATAGGGCCGTCCCTGGGAGTCTGTCGCCATGGTGGTCTGGTTGATCAACTCGTGATTCTGTGGGATGCGCGTCGCGTACTCCGCCGTGTCCGCCGTGATGGGCAATTCATACACTTCCCCGTTACTCCGGGTCCAGGTCTCACCGCCGTCCTCCGAGCGGGCGTAGCAGAGGTCATGGTTGGTTTCCACGCCGCCGTGTACGCGCCAATTCCAGGAGAGATGGACCGTGTCGTCCTCATCCACCGCCACCTGCCAGTAGGCGTTGCGTGCGTCCTCGCCGCCGATGAGATTGGTATGTACCTGCCGCCAGGTGCGGGTCTCCAGGTCATAGCGGTTGAGGACAGCGTCGCCCCTGCCCGAGCTGCCGTCCCGATAGAAGAAGAGCAGGCCCCCGTCGGAGAGGTTGTAGAATTCTGGATAGGTCACGCGCTCTTCACGCTGACCGGTCATCGGCTCCATCTCGCCGAACTCCATTGCGCCCGGCGCCACGCTCCGGACATAGCGCAGGGGGTGGCCATGGTGATCCCAGGACATGTGCAGATAGCCATCACCATCCACGGCAATACAGATGGCGTTGTGGGCGTCGCGCACATTGCCGGTGAAGTCGGTCACGACCTGCGTCCATTCCGTTTCTCCCAGGTTGCGCTTCGCCACCACGACTTTCTCGTCCGGGTTGTAGTAGGCGAGGTATTGCATGCCGTCGTGGGTGGTAATCGCGTTGTGCCGGAAGATGACTGCGTTGACGCTGTTGCGCGCCCAGGCCAGGTCCACCGGGATCAGCTCCGCCCCCGCCTTCGGGGTAAGCTCCACAGGGGCGTCCGCTTCCGGCGCTTCCTGGGCCTGTAAATCCCCAAGGTTCAGGCACAGCCCCAACAACAACACCAGACAGCAGGTTCCGTACATCCAAAGCTTTACGCGCTGCATCCCATTCCTCCTGTAAATTACGTTTTGGTTCTTTGGCTAAAAATAACATCGGAGGCGATTGGGCGGCGGTGTCGATGCGCTTTCCAATGCCTCCGATGGTGTTCCCTCATGGCGTTATGCGGATTCAGGATTTCGTGAAGGTGTAACTTCCCGCTTCCGTGATTACGACATCCGCTGCCGGGCTGTCATCGTCTTGCACCCACCCTTCAGGAAAGACCACATGCAGCTCATAGGCCGGGTCGTTCTTGAGCTCCAGGGTGACTTCCTCGTTGCTCGCGGTTACATCCATCACCACGCCACGGTAGAGCAGGTCGTGGATGGTCATCTCCGGCGCTTGCGCGGGCAGATCAGGTTCTATGTGCAAGGCCGCCGGTTGCGGATTCAGCCCCACAAAGCCGTAGGTGATGATCGACGGAATCAGGCTGCTCTCGAAGAACTCGGCATCGATACCGATGCCGCCGGCCGTACCGCCGCCTTGCAGTGAGGTTCCCTGCTTACCGTCGGCATAGTAGGCCCGGTAACCGCCTTCCGCGTGCACTTCTTTTTCCCACGCGACGATGCCCAGCAGACGCTCGAAGGCGTTGTCCGCCCCAAGCACTTGCAGGCGCGCCCACAGGTCATAGAAGGCGAAGCCCAACACTGCGCCGCCGTCTTGAATCTGCCCGCCCCACTCGATGTCCTCGGGGAAAATCCACCCCTGCCCGTACCACGCGATATTACGCACAGTGGTGGCGCGGGGGCCGAACTGCCAGTGGTAGATGTCTTCACCGGTGGAGGTGTCGCCTTCGACAATGCGTTCGCCAGTGACCCAGTCCATGATGGATTCGGCGTGCTCCGGCTTGGCGATACCGTACCAGATAGCGTCCAGGTTCAGGAAAGTGTAGCCGTAGTCGTATTTCGTGCCTTCCACATCGATACTGGCGTAGAAGCGCCCGGTGTCTTCATTCCAGAACAGATCATTGGCCGTTTCCTTCACAGCCGCCGCATGCTCCCGGAGGAAATCCGGGTCCATGGCCAGGGCTCCGCGGGGAATGTTCCAGCCCGGGTTGGCCGCAATCGCCTCCTCCAGGTCCGCCATGACGAGCGTCGCCTGGTAGTACTGGTAGGTCGCGTAAAAATCGTCCCAGCCGAAGGGCATCAGGTCCCAGTAGTTGTTGCCAATGCCCCGGCCGCCGAGGATAGTGACTTCCCCGTCTTCGTCCTTCACCCAGCCCGGCAGTCCTTCATGTCCCGGCCAGATGTTTCGGATATGGTTCAGCTCCAAACCGCCCATTACTGTCTGCTGGTGCTTGAGGGCGATGCGCATCATGTTGATCCGCTCGCGCAGGAATTGCAGGTCCCCGGTCCAATTGAAGTAATAGTCACTGGACATGATGTAGATCGGATTGTTGATCGTGTGGCGGGTGTCGTAGACCGTGAAGAAAGAATCGATGTCAAAGCTGACCTCTGACTCGCCCGGGGCCAGGTTGATCCGCATCCGCTTGATGACGCCGTCCCACTTCGGGTGGGTGTGCATCGTGAGGATGGAGTGAAAACGGTCTTCCGGCGAGAGTGGCGTATGCTCGG